>JANEMG010000121.1 GCA_024511045.1 Gammaproteobacteria bacterium
TCTATTCTGTCCAGCAGCTCCTGCCAGAGTGATCGATAGGCCTGAGTGGAGCGGCTTTTTTCGGCAAATTCCGGCAGTGGCATGCGCTCCAGGCCCATGCGTTCGATGTCGCTGCTGTAGGGAATGACACTGTCCAGCATTTCGGCATGCTGCCCGGGCAGTGTTTTCAGGATATCGCAATGCAGTTTTTTGCGCCGGTCGACCATCGAGAAAAAGGGCAGCAGCTGTGTATTTTTCAGTTGATTGGTCTTGAGAAATTTTTTCAGCTGCTCCAGGGAGCGCAATGACAACGTGGTCGGGATGATCGGGGAGAGCAGGAAATCCGCGGCGCCAAAGACCGCTTCCGAGAGCAGGGAAATGCTAGGCGGGCAATCCAGAAAAATGAAATCGTACTCCGCTGCCATCGGCTTCAGCAGCCTTGCCAGGCGGCGGGTGGGCTTTTTTCCGGCATCCAGTTCCAGGTCGAGATTGCGGTAGGAAAAATCGGCCGGTAGCAGATCCAGGAGCTGATAGTCGGTGCCCTTGATCAGTCTGTCCAGTTCCCGCCGGCCCGTGATCAGATCCCTGCTGCCGCCTTTGACCTTGGCCTTGATGCGGAAGTAATAGCTGCTGGCGCCCTGCGGATCGAGATCCCAGACCAGCGTGGCATAACCGCTGCGGGCACACAGATAGGCCAGATTGACGGTGGTTGTGGTCTTGCCGACGCCGCCCTTGATATTGTATGTGGCAATGATTTTCACGGCGTTCTTCTCCGCGCTTTGCTTTGGAACAGGGCCCGGAATGCCGCCTGGTTTTCCGGCTGGTTGAATTCCAGGAAGCGACTTCCGAAATCGCTGCGGGCATCGTTGCTGCGCCTGTCCAGATCCTGGATCAGCACGCCCATGGCCAGGAAGGTCTCGGCAGGCGTGCTGGCCTGCAGCATTTCATTGCTGAACTGTTTCAGGGCCTGTTCCTGTATCTGGTAGTCCTGGAAATCGCTCAGGACTTCCTGGAAGCCTTTCAGGGTTTTGATCAATGCCCTGATCTTTTTCCTGGGATAGAGATTCTGGAAAAATTCCATCAGGTAGCGCAGTTTCTTGCAGGTCTTGCGCAGTTCATGCAGATCTTCCGCCGGCGATGCGTCATCGATGGCGCCGCCATCCTTCAGAACCTGTCGGTAGACCTTCCAGATACGGCGGTCGGCGAGTTCCTTGATGGGCAGCAGGGCATTGGCTGGGAGCGGGGCTTCCGGCAGCGGTTCCTGCAGATATTGCCGCCACTGCTTCAGGGTGTCCCGGTATTTTGCCGATTTGAGATGTCGGACCAATGTCCTGTGGGCGTTGCGCTGTTTGCTCCTCAGGAAATCCCGCAGCGGGTTCAGGTCCTCCCGGATGGAGACCGGCAGGCTGCTTTTGTAATGGTCGAAGCTCAACAGGTAGACGTCCAGATCGCGGGTCGGACTGGTGATCTGCCCCAGCCAGGCGAAGAACTTCCGATAGGGGGCGATGCTGTCATGGTCCAGTACGCCCTTGAACTGGCTCAGCCCGGAACGGGTCCTGCGCACCGCGACCCTGAAATCATGCAGAAATTCGCTGTCCGTATCGGCAACGACGCCGGCTTCGTTGGCCTCCATGATCTCCAGCAGGCGCTGGAAAATGAACTTGCAGGCCTGGTCCGCGCGCATTTCCGGGTCCAGCGGCAGATCCAGTTTGGAGGTATAGTCCAGCGGCTGACGTCCGATGTGCTGCAGGGCCTCCGGCAGGACCGTCTGCCTGGCCGTCTTGACTTCCGGCAGTTTGTTGAGCCTGTCGACCAGGCGTTGCAGCGCCTTGTCGTAGCCCTTCACGGGCAGCAGCGTGATGCGCGCGTCTAGCTCCTGATATTCCTCGACGACCAGCCGCACCACGGTTTTTTCATCGCTGTTGAGAATATTGTATTGACTGCGCTGCAGCTGCATTGTCAACAGCGGCAGCAGGGCGCGCATCTCCAGGCAGGACTCCAGTTTGCTGCGCAGGGGACCTGCCTCCAGGTCCCAGGCAAAGGACGGCACTTTTCTGACCGTTTGCGCAGCGATGACCTGACCCGTGTTCAGGTCGGACAATGTCATGGTGGGCGGTGCACTGTCGGCGTCGAAGGCGCAGCAACAGCCTGCGGAATAGAGCCGCCAGTCGAAGCTGTCATAGTAACTGTACCGGCACTGCTGGCGCCGGGCCAGACGGACAGTGAACTTTTTGCTCAATTTGGCAATGAGCTGCTGCGCCGATGCCGGGAAAGCCAGTTTGTAATGCAATAGGGTTTCGTTCATGATCGCTGCTTCCCGATTCATCCCATGGCGCCGCTGACGGCGATGATCTGCCCGGAAATGTAGGCGGCATCCTCGCTGCACAGAAAAGCCGCCAGCGCGGCAACTTCCTGCGGCGTGCCGGCCCGCTGCATGGGCACCATGGCCTTGATCTGGTCTTTGCTGAAGCTGGCTTCAGTCATGCTTCCGGCAATGATGCCCGGTGCGATGGCATTCACGGTAATGCCCCGCGAAGCCAGTTCCCGGGCCAGTGATTTGCTCGCGCCATGCAGGGCCGCCTTGGCTGCCGCGTAATTGCACTGACCGCGGTTGCCCATGATGCCGGCGATGGACGACATGTTGATGATGCGCCCCCAGCGGGTCCGGATCATGGGCATCAGCAGCGGTTGCGTGACGTTGTAGAAGCCGTGCAGGGAGACATCGATGACTTGCCGCCAGGCATCCGGGGACATCCCGGCCAGCGGCGCATCCCGGTGGATGCCGGCATTGTTGACGATGATCTGCACCGGCGCCTCTGCGGTCAAGGCCAGCAGTGCTGCGCGGGTCTGCTCCTGGTCGGTGACATCGAAGGCGACGCTTTCCGCCGAACCGCCCCGCTCCTGGATTTGTTCGACGATCTGTCGGGCCCTGTCGCTGTTGTGGTTGCTGTGCACGATGACATGCAGACCGTCCTGCGCCAGGCGCTGACAGATTGCCGCGCCGATGTCGCCGCTGCCCCCGGTGATCAGGGCTCTTTTCATGACGGTTTGTACATCACGGTGGCGTGTGCCTCCAGCAGGCGTTTTTTCCCTGCGCTGATGGTGAATTGGTAGATGGCGCCATTCCGGTCCTGGATTTCAGACTGGGCGCGTATGGTCAGTTCCAATTGGATATTATCCAGCATCTCGACATGAAAATGCGCATTTTTCACGGCGGCGAGAAACCCCGGCCTGGAGCCGCCGGCCAGCAGACCGCCGTGAATGGCAATGCATTGCGCGCCATATTCCAGCAGATGCAGCGCCGACAGGCTGCCATTGCGACGCAGGGGGTGGTCCGGCCGGCGATGGCTGGCGGTGCGGCACTGAATGCTGTTTTCATCCCAGGCGTCGATCCGATCGATCAGGCTCATGGGGCCGCTATGCGGGATCAACTGCTCAATCTGCAGTTGGCTGATCTTGGGCTGCCGGTTTTTCATCCTGCCAGTAATCATAGAAGTTGAACCAGTTGTAAGGGGCGGAGCGAATCTGCCGTTCCAGAATATCGGCGTATTTCTGCATCCAGTATTGTATGTCCTGCTGGCGGGTGTTGCGATTCAGGGTGATATTTTCCCCCAGCAGCTCGAAGTGGATCTGATAGCGGTTGCCGCCCAGATAGATGCCGAAGAAGACGATGACCGGAACTTTCAGGGTGGCCGCTATCAGCACCGGAGCGGCAGGCAGCAGCACTTCGCCGCCCAGCAGTGTACAGCGGACGGTTTTTTCCTTTTCCGCATTCATGATGCGGTCGCCGAGCATGCCCACGGCGGAGCCGGCCTCGATGGCGTCCTTTACTTTCAGCAGGGAGTCGGTGCCGGAGAGGGGGATGATCATATCCGCCAGTTCCGGGTTGAGAGCATTGAGAATCTGGATCAGCATCGGATTCTGACCCTCATACATCAGAATCTTGATGGGCATGGAGCCCTTGATCAGTCCATAGCTGCGGAATACCTCGAAACTGCCGACATGGCTGCCCAGCAGGATGCAGCCGCTGCCGGTGCCGAATTTCGAGTAGCGGCGCGGCAGGTTTTCACTGGGAAAAATGATTTCCAGCTTGTCGAACTGACCGGTCATCAGATAGACGCGATCGAGAATGGTCGAGGCGAAACAATGAATGTGCCGGGCAACATCCAGCAGCGTTGGTCTTCTATCCAGCACCCGGGCCAGATAATGCATCGAGGCCCTGCGCTGCGCGGCAGCGAAGATCAGAAAATACAGGGTGATGGGATACAGCAGCAGGCGGGCTGCCGGACGCCCCAGATGCAGCGCGATCCAGCGTATGCTGGTCAGCGCCAGTGGTGAGCTGCGTTCTTTGTGGGCTCGCCAGGAAACGTTCATGATGGTCTTTGCTCCGTATGTAGGAAGCCGGAGGCCAGTTTGTCGGCTCCCCGCAGGCATTCGAAGCGGTACCTGGACGGGCTGCGTTCCATCAGCATGATGGTGAACGGCTCGCCGGGACGCAGGGGGTGATGGAATTTTGCCTGGGGTATGGCGGTGATGTACAGTTGCGGGCGCCATTGCTGCAGCTGCATGCGGATCGTATCCAGCAACACCACCCCCGGTACAATGGGGTCGCCGGGGAAATGCCCGTCCAGGCAGGGATGGTCGGCGGCGATGACATAGTCGCGGCTGATGCTATTGGCCAAGTTCTAGTTCCTTCAGCAGCTGCTGCAGCTGGCTTTTGACGATTTTGCCGAGTTCGTTGCGCGGCAGGCGTTGCACGTGGTGCAGCGGTCGTGGCAGGAAAACGGCATCCATGGATTGCTGTAATTCCTGCAATATCTGCGCCTTGCTCAATTTGCTGACCACCAGGGCCGCCAGCCGTTCCTGGTGCAGCTGCAGAAAAACGGCGTCCTCGATGCCATCGATTTCGTTGATGATCCTGTTCAGGGCGGTCAGGGAATTTCTCTTGCCGGCAATCTTGACCAGATCCGCACTGCGCCCCTGCACGGTGAACAGGCCCCGGGAGTCGAGTTCGAAGCGGTCATCCAGTTGGATAGTATCGCGCAAATGGCCGCCTTTGACGATAAATTTATCACCGGCAGGCAAGATCTCGATACCCCTATAGGGTTGCCATTTTTCCTCCTCGACAAGGCGCCGGGAAGCGAAGGACAGCGTTTCGGTACTGCCGAAAATCTCCCATAGCGGCGCCTCGAAACGGGCTTCCACCCGCTTTGCCAGGGCCAATGACAATGGCGCCGTGGAAGACAGCAGCAGCGCGGCTTGCGGCCAGGAAACGTCAAACCTGCAGCAGGCCTTGAGATGGCTCGGTGTACTGACCAGCAGGCAGGGCTGTGCCTGCGCGTCCATGATGCGGCGAATGTCTTCGGGGTAAAAGGGCTGGCTGCTGTCGACGCACAGTGCGGAAAACAATGGCCAGAACAGCGAGGTTTCCAGGCCGTACATGTGCTGCGGGGGGACCGTCGACAGCATGCGCAGAGGCCGGTCCTGCAGGCCGAGGCGCTGCAGGGCCAGCTCTGCCGATAGTTGAAACTCCCGCCAGGTCTTGGCGATGGCCTTCGGTTCGCCGGTACTGCCGGAGGTGAAGGACAGGGAAATGATTTTGTCGATGTCCAAGGCCGGCAAAGGATTGCCGCTGCCGTCAAGGTTGTTTCCCGTGACCAGAAAAGACGTTCCCAGTGCGTCTTCGGGCGTGTCCACCAGGCAATAGCTTTGTTCATAGAGGGACAGCAGGCTGCCGGTCATGCGTGGACTGCGGTTTGGCGGCAGCAGATTGATTTGGCCGCGCAGGAGCACTGCCAGAAAAGCGATGCTGAAGTGGAAGCGGTTCCGGCACAGGTTGATGGCAAATGCTTTGTCCGGCAGGTTTTCGCTGAGCGCTTGTGCCTCGCAAAGCAGTTCAGCACGGGTGATGGTCCTGTTGCCGTGGATGCTGAAGGGGGCATCGGGATTTTGCCCGATTATCTTTGGCAGCGAGATAAGTGTCTGATCTGATGGCATCGCTTGCGTTCGGCTGGTGTGCCGATTACTTCTGCATTATCCAGGGTGCAACAGTATGGCATATAGCCTGTGTATTATACGCCAATTGTATTCGCCGTCGTTTTTTGCGTCGGGTTTTCCATTTCGGCGCGACGTTTCGGAACTTGCATCGGGGATGATTCTGCTATAGGCTGGCAATTTTTTATCATCTCCTGGCTCTGACTATGAATGCACAAACAATAATATGTATAGTCCCGGTACTGGGTATCATCGCCCTGATATTCACCTTCCTCAAATCCTCCTGGGTGGCCAGGCAGGACCCCGGATCCGAGCGGATGGTGCGCATCGCCGAACATATCAATGAAGGGGCCATGGCATTCCTGAAGGCAGAGTACAGCGTACTGGGCATTTTTGTCGTGATCGTCGCGGTTTTGCTGGCAATTTCCAATCTGATGACATCGCTGGCATTCATCGTCGGTGCCATCTGTTCGGGATTGGCGGGTTTCATTGGCATGCGCGTGGCGACCAAGGCCAATGTGCGCACCACCAACGCAGCCAGATCCAGTCTCGGTGAGGCGCTCAACATCGCCTTCAGCGGCGGCTCGGTCATGGGCATGGGCGTCGTCGGTCTGGGCATTCTCGGGCTCAGCTCGCTGTTCGCATTGTTCATCCTCAAATACGGGCACGCACCGGATGAAATATCCCAGGTGCTGGAAGCCATCACCGGCTTTTCCTTCGGCGCGTCATCGATCGCGTTTTTCGCCCGTGTCGGCGGCGGCATTTATACCAAGGCGGCCGATGTCGGCGCCGACTTGGTGGGCAAGGTGGAAGCGGGTATTCCCGAGGATCATCCGCTGAATCCGGCCACCATTGCCGACAATGTCGGCGACAATGTCGGGGACGTTGCCGGAATGGGCGCCGACCTGTTCGAGTCCTATGTCGGTTCGATTGTCGGTTCCATTGTCCTGGGCGCAGCTTTCATCGGTCTGCCCGGGTTCGAAACAGACGGCGCCCTGTGGGGCATCAATGCCATCCTGCTGCCCTTGGTGATTGCCGGAACCGGGATCGTCATGTCCATCATCGGTACTTTTTTCGTCAAATGCGGGCCGGACGGCAACCCGCACCGGGCGCTCAATATCGGCGAGTTCCTTGCCGCATTT
>JANEMG010000122.1 GCA_024511045.1 Gammaproteobacteria bacterium
CCAATAAAGTGTCATTTCGACGGCAGGAGAAATCCTGGGCGCCATGGCTGTGTGCCAATGCTCAAGATCCCTCCTAATTGTCGGAATGACAAGAATTACAGGGTTTCAGCAAAGCTGAGAGTCATATGTAATCAGGAAATTCTATTCCAAGAGGGAAAATAGATGCTGCATCGGCAGCGATGTGTTTTCCTTGGGCTTGTCGCGACAGTCTTGCTGTCTGCCGGATTAGGCTTTTGATGTCATAAAACGGTAATATAGAACAGATATGCTTTACTGTTTAACGGCTCATCAATAGTCAAATCATGTCCAAATTCAATATCCTGGTCGTCGAAGACGAGGATGCCATCAGGGAAATGCTGACCATGGTGCTGCAGCAGGCGGATTTTGCCGTGCAGTCGGCGCCCGATGTAAAACAGGCCCAGAAAATCCTGGAGGAATCCAGCCCCGACCTGCTACTGCTGGACTGGATGCTGCCGGTGACCAGCGGTGTGGAGTGGGCGAGACGCCTGAAAAACAACCCGGACCACCGGGATGTGCCGATTATCCTGTTGACCGCCCGGGGCGAGGAAGAGGACAAGGTCAAGGGACTGGAAATTGGTGCCGACGACTATGTCACCAAGCCTTTTTCCCCCAAAGAACTGGTCGCCAGAATCAGGGCGGTGCTGCGCCGCAGCGGCAGGATGCATGATCTGGCGCAGATCGTTCTGGATGGACTGGTGCTGGATACGGAACAGCACCGACTCAGCATCGACGGCAGACAATTGACCGTCAGTCCCACTGAATTTCGTCTGATGCAATTCTTCATGACGCATCCCGACAAAGTCTACAGCCGTTCCCAGTTGCTGGATCAGGTCTGGGGAAGGAGCATCTATATCGAAGAGCGGACCGTCGATGTGCACATCCGGCGTTTGCGCAAGGTTTTGGCGGAGCATGGCCGGGAAGATCTGGTGCAGACGGTGCGCGGCTTCGGTTATCGCTTCTCCATGCGTGAATAGCATGAAAGCCTGGAACTCGGAAATCCTGACCCTGGCCATGCTGTTGCCGGTGCTATTGATCATTGGTTTCAGCACCGGCTATACAGTGGAGCTGCTGCTCCTGACGACGGTAACGATACTGGCGCGGCAGGTTTACCAGATTAACCGCCTGGAGCGCATGCTGCGGCAGGGTCGGGTCAGCCGCCTGCCCGAGACAAAGGGAATTTGGGAAGACATCTATTATCATCTCTATCGGATGAAGAAGGCCGACAAGCGGCGCAAAAAAAAACTCAGCAAAATGGTCGATCAGTTCCGCAAATCCACGGCGGCATTGCCCGATGCGGCGGTGGTGCTGGGGGAAAACGACGAGATCGAGTGGACCAACAAGACGGCGCGTGATGTACTGGGGTTGAAAAAAGGGGACAAGGGGCAGCGGCTGCCCAATCTGCTCCGTAGTCCTGATTTTATCGAATATCTGCATTGCGAAGATCCTGCCGGTTCTTCCGTGATCATTCAGTCACCGGTTATCGATGGCATGATGCTGGAATTGAAGGTGGTGCCCTATGGCACAGGCCTGCGTCTGCTGCTGGCGCATGACGTCACGGAGATGAAGAATATGGAGCGGATGCGCAAGGACTTCGTTGCCAACGTTTCCCATGAACTGCGCACGCCGCTGACCGTACTGAAGGGGTATCTGGAAACAGTCCAGGATGTCGATTCGATGGATGCACAGCAACTCCGCAATGTAATAGCAGAAATGCTTGCCCAGGCTGAGCGCATGCAGCATATGGTCGATGATTTGCTGCTGCTGGCCAGGCTGGAAAGCCGGCAGCAGAAAAAAGGACGCTGCGTTCATGTACCGGAACTGCTGGAACAGCTTTGCCGGGATGCCTCTTTGCTGGAAGCCGATCCTGCAAGAATTCAATTGTCGGTAGCCAGTAAGGTCAATATTTATGGCAATGAACAGGAACTGCGCAGTGCCTTCAACAATCTGCTGATCAATGCCCTGAAATATTCGCCCCGTGAAGCCCCGGTGCAAGTCAACTGGTATGAAAGGGATGGCGCAATGTATCTGGATGTGGAGGACCAGGGTATCGGGATTGCCGCAGCGGATATTTCCAGGATCACGGAACGCTTTTACCGCGTCGATATCAATCGCAGCCGGAAACTGAGTGGTACAGGACTGGGTCTGGCCATCGTCAAGCACGTACTGGTTCGGCACGATGCGGAATTGAAGATAGACAGTGAACTGGGGAAAGGCAGCCGCTTCCGCTGCATTTTTCCTCCGCACAGGGTCTGTTGATTTGAAAAAGCCGGCGGCGTTTGTAAATATAGTAGGAAGTGTTAATATACTGTTTTTTCCGCGCATCGTTCCCGCAGGTCTGCAGGGTCGTCTTTCACCGAGGAGAATGTGATGATTTCACAAGCGGTCGTCGAACTTTCACGTTGGCAATTTGCTGCAACATCCCTGTACCATTTTCTGTTCGTCCCGTTGACGTTGGGCCTGTCGTTCCTTTTGGCGATCATGGAATCGGCCTATGTCATGACCGGAAGGGAGGTGTACAAGGATATGACACAGTTCTGGGGCAAATTGTTCGGCATCAATTTCGCCCTGGGCGTGACCACCGGTCTGACAATGGAATTCCAGTTTGGCATGAACTGGTCCTACTTTTCCCATTATGTCGGCGATATCTTCGGCGCGCCACTGGCTATCGAAGGGTTGATGGCGTTTTTTCTGGAGTCGACCTTTGTCGGCCTGTTTTTCTTCGGCTGGGACAAGCTCAGCAGGGTCCAGCATCTGCTGGTCACCTGGCTGGTTGCGCTGGGGACGAATTTTTCGGCGCTGTGGATACTGATTGCCAATGGCTGGATGCAGAACCCGATCGGATCCGAATTCAATTATGAAACCATGCGCATGGAAATCACCAACTTCGCCGAAGTGATTTTCAATCCCGCGGCACAGGTTAAATTCGTCCATACCGTGGCGGCGGGCTATACCACGGCATCGGCGTTCGTACTGGGAATCAGCGCCTACTACATGTTGAAGGGGCGGGATCATGCCTTTGCCCAACGCTCCTTTACCGTTGCCGCAGGATCGGTCTGGCGGCGTCGCTGTCGGTGATCGTGCTCGGAGACGAAAGTGGCTATACCGACGGTGAAGTGCAACAGGTGAAGCTGGCGGCAATCGAGGCGGAGTGGGAAACCGAGCCGCCGCCGGCCAGCTTTACCGTCATTGGTTTGCCCGATCAGGAGAAAATGCGTACCGATTATGCCGTGAAAATTCCCTGGGTATTGGGTTTGATTGGTACCCGCTCCTTCGACGAGCCCATTATCGGATTGAAAGATTTTCTGGAGAGGAATGACCAGCGGGTGCGCAATGGCATGCTGGCCTATCAGGCCCTGCAGGACTTGCGGGAGGGGCCGACCGATCAACTGACCCTGGATCGTTTCGACAGGTACAAGAAGGATCTGGGCTACGGTCTGCTGCTGAAACGCTATACCGAGAAAGTGACCGATGCCAGCGAAGCGCAGATAGCCATGGCCGTCAAGGATACGATCCCGCCGGTGGCGCCGTTGTTCTGGACATTCAGAATTATGGTGGCCTGCGGATTTGTGTCCTTAGTGGTGTTTACCCTGGCGTTCGTCGCAAGCTCCTTCCGGCATTGCAGTCGCCCCTGGCTGCTGAAGCTGGCGATTGCTGCCATGCCGCTGCCGTGGATCGCTTGCGAAATGGGCTGGTTTGTCGCGGAATTCGGTCGCCAGCCATGGACCATCGCGGAAATTCTGCCGACATTTTTGAGTGCTTCATCATTGACCGAAAGCGATTTGATCATCAGTCTCAGTGGCTATATCGGCCTGTATACGCTGTTCCTGATTATCGAGGTGTTCCTGATGCTGAAATTTATCCGGCTCGGTCCCAGTGCTCTGCACAAGGGCCATTATCATTTTGAAGTTATTGCAGGAGAGGCGAGATGATCATGGATTACGATACGCTGAGAGTCGTCTGGTGGCTGTTCCTTGGCCTGCTACTGATTGGCTTCGCCATTACCGATGGCTTCGATCTGGGGGTTGCTGTGCTGCTGCCCTTTCTGGGCAGGGACGATGAGCAGCGGCGCGTGTTGCTCAATGCAGTCGGGCCAACCTGGGAAGGCAATCAGGTCTGGTTCGTGACCGGCGGCGGTGCATTGTTCGCGGCCTGGCCCCTGGCCTATGCAACGGCGTTTTCCGGTTTCTACTTCGCTTTGCTGCTGACCCTGTTCGCCTTATTTTTCCGGCCGATAGGCTTCGACTACCGCAGCAAGCTGCAGAATCCACATTGGCACAGCGCCTGGGACTGGGGTCTGTTCATCGGCGGCTTCGTGCCGGCGCTGGTATTCGGCGTGGCTTTCGGGAATCTGCTGCAAGGGGTGCCGTTCTATTTCGATGAAGATATGCGCTCCTACTATCTGGGGACGCTGCTGGGCATGCTGAACCCCTTTGCACTGCTGGCGGGCCTGATCAGCCTGGCCATGCTGGTGCTGCAGGGGGCGGTGTTTCTGCAGATGAAAACCGAAGGGGTTCTCCAGCAGCGCAGTAAACGAGCGGTTTTCATCGCCGGCGTGAGCGCCCTGGTGGGTTTTGCGCTGGCCGGAATCTGGATAACGAAAATTCCTGGCTACCATATCAGCTCCGATATTGTCGCCAATGCGGTCTCCAATCCGCTGACGAAGACAGTGATCCGGGAGTCGGGCCTGTGGCTGGACAACTACGACCATTATCCAGCGCTCTGGCTGCTGCCTGTGCTGACCTTCGTTTCGGGAGGACTGGCGTTGTGGCTGTTGCGTATCGATCGTCCCGGAACGGCATTCATATTCAGCAGCCTGGTTCTGGCCGGGATTATCCTGACCGCCGGTTGCTCCATGTTTCCTTTCCTGATCCCGTCCAGCATTTCCACGGCCAGCAGCCTGACGGTGTGGGATGCCAGTTCCAGTTATGCAACCTTACATGTGATGTTCTGGGTGACGCTGTTTTTTCTGCCCATCGTGGTCGCCTATACCAGCTGGGTGTATCGGGTGCTGCGCGGCAAGGTCACGGTCGAACACATTCGCAACAACGATCATACGTCTTATTGAGGGGGCGCCTATGTGGTATTTCAGCTGGATACTTGGATTATTACTGGCCTGCTCGCTGGGCGTGATCAGTCTGTTGTGGCTGGAGGCGCAGGAGTCGTGGGCCAGGGAACACATGGCTGTCGATCCACTGACGCAGCTGCCCTGCCAGGAGGAGATGCAGAAGCGCCTGCGGGAGAAGGTAGCCAATTCGCAGCGCAGCGAGGCGCCGTTTTCCGTGCTCTACCTCAGTCTGACGGCCTTCAGAAAACAGCATAACCTGATTTACAATGAGATGGATACGATATTGCGTGGGGTGGCGGAAACCTTTCAGAACGACCCGCGAGAAGGCGTGGATATTTGTTCCAGGTTCGCTCCGGAGGCGTTTCTAATCGTTTTGCCAGGCGCGCGCCTGCAGGGTGCCGAAGAGATTGCCGGAAAAATCCGGCAGGATATCGCCAATCAGGTGAAAACGGCGGGTAATCAGCCGGTTCAGGTGCAGATCGGCATCGCGGAATATTCCCGGCATGAGGGTGGCGGCCTGATCGGGGAGGATGCCTTGCAGGAGGAAGTCCGGGAACTGCTCAGGAGGGCGGAAAAAAATCTGCGGCCGGCACGGCTGTAATAGAAGGATCCCTTGTCATCCCGACGTCAGGAGGGATCTTGACGGCTTAGGCATTGCTTTGGCGTCCAGGATTTCTCCTGTTGGTCGAAATGACACGCTAATGCCGCCCTGTCATTTCGTTAAACCTGTCATCCCGACAGCAGGAGGGATCTTGGCGGTTTGGGCATGGCTTCGGCGTTTAAGATTTCTCCCTCCGGTCGAAATGACAGCATCGTTTTGTCATCCCGAGAGCATATTCCCTGTCATCCCGACGGCAGGAGGGATCTTGCCGGCTCGGGCATCGCTTTGGCGTCCAGGATTTCTCCCGTTGGTCGAAATGACACTTTATTGGTCTTCCCGACAGCAGTGCAACACCTGTTTTATAGTGATCGGCATGGGATGACATCATGGTTTTGTCACCCCGAAGCACCTAAGTCATCCTGACGTCGGGGCGACGAACTCCCTTTGGGCGTTGCCGCTGTCGATACCCCTTCTTCGTCTCCGCACCGTCATCAGAAACAATCATTCATGCAGGCAGGCCAATTCGCTTATAATGATGGCGAAAAAACAAAGAGGGAAACTATGCCTGTCGATATCCTGCTGACGGTAATCGTCACCTCGATCATTCAATCAGTTTTTGGGGTCGGCGTCTTGCTGTTCGGCACGCCGCTGCTGTTGCTTGGCTATGATTTCATCGATGCCCTGATCGTTCTGCTGCCGATTTCCATCGCCATCAATGCTCTGCAGATTCTCAAACACCACCAATACATAGATTTTGCCTTCTACAGGAATGTCCTGATCTATACCATTCCCTTCGTGGTGCTGTTTTTATTCATTGTCACGACGGCGAACATCAATATCGGCTTTCTGGTGGGACTGTTTCTGGTGTTCGTCGCGTTGAAGAATGTCTCTTCGGCCATCGAGGCGGCGCTCGATGCGTTGCTGAAACATGAACGCATCTATCTGGCAGTGATGGGCATCGTACATGGTCTGACCAACCTGGGGGGATCATTGCTGACCGCCATCGTGCATGGCAAGCGCTACCGGAAAAACGTGACCCGGGCGACGGTCGCAATCTGCTATGCGACATTTGCCCTGTTCCAGATCATCACCCTGACCATGCTGCAGCAGGGTTATGTTGTTTCCTTTGCTGACAATATCGCGTTCATGCAGATTGGCATGGTGGTTTTTTTGCTCACGGAGGAACTGGTCTACACCGAAATCGCCAATGAAAAGTACAGCAAAATCTTCACGGCCTTCCTGCTGGTCTCGGGACTATTGCTGATAACAAAGTCCTTTTATACTTTCCGCACTTGAAAATTTAGCAGCCAGAAACAGCCGGCTAATAGAAACATATCACATATTAACAAATGCTTACGGCATTTTCTGGTGCTACTGTTTTGCTAAATTATGATTT
>JANEMG010000123.1 GCA_024511045.1 Gammaproteobacteria bacterium
ACACTGTATTAGACAGTAAAATCAGGCTTCATTCATCAATAACCTATTGTTTTTCAAGCGAAAGAAACAAAATAAACAAGAATATTACCAAGCACTAATTTATCCGCCATATTAGTCGGCCCTAATATTCATTCTCCAAAAAATTGGGAAACTTCAGTTTATTCAACCACGGAAACGGAAAATGGCGGCACATCCCTGTGCCGCATACAGGTCGCCGAGAAACTGCATTTTCAACCGTCTGTCAAACTCAAAAAACCATAAAAAACTTGGCGTTGCATCAAATGCTAAAATTGCGCATACTGTAGTCAATAATTACCGTTTTGCGCAAAGGGACGGAACACTGCGGCAAAGCAGCGCGCCAGGCGCATTCCGCCGATCGTCAGTCGACGAAAACCGACTTCGTCCTGGCCTGCAACCTGACGCTTTTCGTGTTTTTGCCCTGCTGCCTGCCATGCCGCTGCTTGAAATCATGCGGCCGCCTCGACATCGATGTTCCATGGAGAAGAACGCCGAACGGCATTCTGGCTGCATTGCCGCCGTCAGACAGTCGCATGGTAGAATGGTCAGCCCCTTCGGCACCGCCCTGATTCAAACCCATTATTCACCCGATTATGAAGAATTTGCAACCCGACAACCTGACTCTTGGCATCCCAGGTTTTGCCTATGCCGACCTCTATGACCCCAAGCGCCTGAAAGATCTCCTGGCGGTCTTCGATGCCTCTGTACAGCAGCACGACCCCGATCTCTACACTGCGTTTGCCGTTTACCGGGAAAATCAGGGGGAGGAAATGGCGCCGGGGGAAATATCGGATCTGCTGGTACGCATGGCCCCCCATGTGGGACAGTTCGTGGCCAGACTGTTCAATGTCACCGCTCAGCACAAAGACCAGGAAGCCAGGATCAAGAAGGACTTCGACAGCATTTTCACCTACAAAAAAAATATTGTCGACAAGCTCAATACGGTTTTCAAAAACCAGGATACCGGTACCTGGAATGCCGCCGAACTGCAGGATCGACTGGACCTGCTGATCAGGGCAGGATTTCCGGAGGCCGATCACAACAACGATCCTGAACGACGCATCGCCTCGGTTGCGGCCAACCTGTTCAGACTGGCTGAACATTACCGACTGATCGCCAAGGGCAGGCAGAGCAACTTCGCCAATGCCGATCAGGATACGGGTGCACTGCGCGCAAGACTGTGCGCCGATGCACTGGCTGCCAGACGATTCGAGGATATTTTGGCGATCGACGACCCTTCCGGCTTTGTCGATGCGCTCCTGCAGATCGTGCAGCGCTGGAGCTTTCTGGCCCGGCAGGATGAACACCTGGGCAGCGTGGTTGCCGACTGGATGAGCTTCAAAATACCGAAAAAGCGTGATTTCGACAACCTGGTCGAACATGAAATCGTACAACGCGGAGAATTTTCCGCCTGGAGAAGCCAGCCGGAGGAGCTTCGCCGCCGCGATGGCTTCGGCCTCACCGACCCGCGCTTTTCGGAAAGAGAGGTGCTGTATGAAGTGGATCACTGCATCTACTGCCACGACCGGGACACGGATTCCTGCAGCAAAGGCATGCGCAACAGGAAAACCGGCGCCTTCAAGAGCAATCCCCTGGGAGTGAAGATCACCGGCTGCCCGCTGGACGAGAAAATCTCCGAGATGCACGTGGTGAAACGCCAGGGCGACAACATCGGCGCACTGGCCATGGTCGTCGTCGACAACCCCATGTGCCCGGGGACCGGTCATCGCATCTGCAACGACTGCATGAAGGGCTGCATCTATCAAAAGACCGAACCCGTCAACATCCCGCAAATCGAAAGCAATGTCTTGACCGATGTGCTGTTCATGCCCTATGGCTTCGAAATCTACAGTCTGCTGACGCGCTGGAACCCCTTGAACGTCAGACGCCCGCACGCCCTGCCCTACAACGGCAAGAATGCACTGGTGGTCGGCCTGGGGCCGGCCGGCTATACCATGAGCCATTACCTGTTGAACGAGGGCTTCAGCGTCGCCGCCATCGACGCCCTGAAACTGGAGCCCCTGCCCGTGGCATTGACCGGTGATGCAGAAACCCCGCCCGAGCCGATACGCGATTTCAGCGATCTTTACGAAGCACTGGACAAACGCCGGCTGGCCGGATTCGGTGGCGTCGCGGAATACGGCATCACCGTCCGCTGGGACAAGAACTTCCTCAAGGTCATCTACCTGAATCTGCTGCGCAGACAGACGTTCCGGGCCTATGGCGGCACCCGCTTCGGCGGCACGCTGACCATCGACGACGCCTGGGAAATGGGCTTCGACCATATCTGCATGGCATCGGGCGCCGGCAAACCCACCGTGATCAACATGGAAAACAACCTGATCCGCGGCATCCGCAAGGCCTCCGACTACCTGATGTCCCTGCAGTTGACCGGGGCTGCCAAATCATCGTCCCTGGCCAACCTGCATGTGCGGCTGCCCGCGGGCGTCATCGGCGGCGGCCTCACGGCCATCGATACGGCCACCGAATTACTGGCCTATTACCCGATTCAGGTGGAAAAACTGCTGCACCGCTACGAAATACTGGTGCAGAAATATGGCGCGGAAACGGTCCGGCATCGCTATGACCAGGAAGAAATCGAAATTCTCGACGAATTCCTGAGCCATGGCCGCGCCATCCGGGAGGAAAGAAAGCGCGCCGAAGCCGCCGGCGAGCAGCCGGATTTTCTGCCGCTGCTGGAAGACTGGGGTGGCGTGACGCTGTTCTACCGGAAAAGCATCAAGGAAGCCCCGGCCTACCGGCAGAATCATGAAGAAATTACCGAAGCGCTGCGGGAAGGCATTCTCCTGGTCGAGGGCATGAGCCCGAAACGCGCCATCGAAGACCAGTATGGCCATCTGCGGGCCGTGGAATTCGACCGGCTGGTCCAGGAGGAGGGGCGCTGGACGAGCTCCGGACAAACGCTGGAAGTGCCGCTGCGCAGCCTCTACATCGCCGCCGGTACCTCGCCGAACACCATCTACCAGACCGAATACCCCGGCACCTTCGAAATGGACGGCAAATTTTTCCAGCGCTACCAGCCGGAATGGGCTGATAATGGTATGGAACTGGTGGCAATGCACGACGAGGCACTGCCCAAGCTGGGCAAACCCGCACCGCTGACCTCCTATCACAAAGACGGCAAATTCATCAGCTTCTGCGGCGACAATCATCCTGTCTATGCCGGCAACGTGGTCAAGGCCATGGCCAATGCCAAGGATGCCTATCCCTATATCGTCAAGCTGTTTGCCAGGGACCTGGCCGCACTGCAACCCGGACAGCAGCCGCAGCGCGACGCAGACCTGAGACAGCGCTTTGCCGAACTGGACGAGGCTTTTTCCGCCAAAATCGTCGCCATCAACCGCCTGACACCGACTATCATCGAGATTGTCGTCAAGGCGCCCATGCAGGCAAGGAAATTCCATCCGGGACAATTCTACCGGGTGCAGAATTTTGAAGCCTATGCCCCGGTCATCGAAGGTACGACGCTGACCGCCGAGGGACTGGCCCTGACCGGCGCCGACGTGGACAAGGAAAATGGCACCATCACCATGATCGCCCTGGAGCTGGGCGCCTCTTCCCGGCTCTGCGCCACCTGGAGCGTCGGCGATCCGCTGGTGGTCATGGGGGTCACCGGCAAGCCGACGGAGATCCCGAGCGGGAAAACCGTGCTGCTGCTCGGCGGCGGCCTGGGCAATGCCGTGCTGTTCTCCATCGGCAAGGCGATGCGCGCAGCCGGTAACCGGGTCATCTACTTTGCCGGCTACAAGCACAGGGAGGATGTTTTCAAGGTGGAGGAAATCGAGGCCGCATCGGACATCGTCATCTGGTCCGTGGACAAACTGCCCGGCGTCGAAGCCATCGAGCCATCCCGACCACAGGATAAAACCTACGTCGGCAACATACTGCAGGCGATGCTCGCCTACGCCTCAGGAGAACTGGGCGGGCAGCCGATCAGACTCGATGAAGTCGATGAACTCATCGTCATCGGTTCGGACCGGATGATGGCCGCCATCAAGGAAGCCCGCTTCGAGCAGCTGCGCCCCTACCTGAAGGATCATCTGGCCATCGGCTCCATCAATTCACCGATGCAGTGCATGATGAAAGGCATCTGCGCCCAGTGCCTGTGCAAGCACACCGACCCCCTGACCGGCGAGGAATACTTCGTCTACTCCTGCTTCAACCAGGACCAGGAACTGGACCGCGTCGACTTCCCGCATCTGAATGCCCGTCTGAAGCAGAATTCGGTGCAGGAAAAACTCACCGGACTGTGGCTGGATTACCTGCTGGACAAAGAACAGCGGTCTGCCGCCGAATAATCACCGCGCATGGCGCCAAAAACACCCTGGACATCAACAGGCAGCGGAGCTGGGGATTGATCATTGATTTCAAGGGACTGCAATCGGCCTGGGAATAACGGCAGGCCGATACAGCCCCTCCTGCCCTTTATAAGCGTCCGCTTTTGCGAAGCCGGCGATTGACCCGCCAATGATACATTCTGGCGACCAAAGGCCGGACTAGCGGCAAGCCGATCAGCCAGGCGATTGGCCGCAGCAGCGGGACGTTACGCATCAACAAAATATAGGCATCGATCTCGGCAAGAATCGTTCCTTTCTCATCCCTGACATGCAGTTCGGTCAACGTCTTGTGAGGATCGATACCCAGTTCGCGTAATTGCCGCTCCCGGCCGGTAATATCTATCCAGCAGACATCGACACCCGTCTTGCCGGCAAGCTTTTCGTAAGTTTGCCTGTCCTTGATGCATTTTGGGCAGGCGCCATCATAATAGACACAGATTTTGGCGTAGTCCCGAGGCATCCCGTTTATCGTCCGAAACCCTCAAGTTCGCCACGGGTGGGAAGGCAAGTCGGACAGACCGATGACATCGACTCCTGCCTTGGCGACTCGATGATCATTTTCGACCGAGCTGCCACTGACACCGATGGCGCCAATCAGAACGCCATCCTGGTCCACTATCGGGACACCGCCTGGAAAAGTGATCAGGCCGTCGTTGGAGTGCTCGATCCCGAATAGCGGCCCACCCGGCTGTGACAACTCACCGATTTGCCCCGTGTTCATACCGAAGAAACAGGCGGTTTTGGCTTTTTTGATGGCGATGTCGATACTGCCGACCCAGGCGCCGTTCATTCTCACGAATGTCTTCAAATCGGCGCCGGAATCGACAACGGCGATACACATCTGCGTATCCAGCCTTTTCGATTCGGCGATGGCGGCGGCAATGGCTTTCTCTGCCTGTTCATAGGACACGTGCATAAGCTTGCTCCCAAGTCTGGTGTGTGGATGAAAAAACTTCCTGCGCTGCGCGGTGTTTCTATACAGCGTATCCATGGAAGACTACATTGCACGTAATGAGTTCCGGCTGCAACCGCACAGCGGGGAATGTCGCGGCCCATGTTTCGCTTCAGGAAAGGTCTTTTTTCCGACAGGCGTTGATACCTCGTTGGCATCGACAAACACCCATCCATGGGGTGTTCAAGATAAGAAAACAGCAAATGCGATTGGCTGTTTTCCTCATCATCAATGACTTGGGGCCATTGATGATGCCGGAAACCACCTCGGGGCGAGCGCATAAAAATTCTGCAAAAGCAAAAGAACAGCTGATTTCGTATGATCCTCAGCTTTGCTGAAACCCTGTAATACCTGTCATCCCGACAAAAGGAGGGATCCTGAGCGTTGGCACACTGTCATGACGTCAAGGATTTCTCTTGGTGTCGAAATGACAGGTTATTGGTCTTTCCGACAGCAGTGCTGCACCTGTTTTGTATTGACAAGCAAAGGATAACAGTCATGAATCGACATGGATTGTCCGCTGTTTTTCATTTTGGGAAATGGCCGAAGCATGCGGGTAATCAGAAAACAAGAGATTATTACGAGAACTTGCGCATGAAAGTTCCTGTGTCAACCACGATGAAAGCTGGCTCCCAATCGATATTCCGGCAATTTGATGTTTCTTATGGAGCATCTTTCCCCGGATTCCGCAAGCCTCATCCCCTGACTTTGGGAGTATCGGGCGCCCTGCCCCATTCAGCCCAGGAACCATCGTACAGCGGCGCATCGGTCACGCCCAGTTCATGGATAGCCAGCGACAGCACGGCGGCGGAAACCCCGGAACCGCAGCTGGTGACCAGCGGCCGCGTCAGATCGACGCCGGCGGCATCGAACATTGCCCTGAGCCTTTGCCTTGGCAACAAGGTATCCCGCTCGCCATCCGTCAGACCGGCATAGGGGATATTGATGCTGCCGGGGATATGTCCTGGCTCCAGCCCCGGGTCGGCAAGCGGTCGCCTCCCCAAAAAACTGTCGGGAGAACGGGCATCGAGAACCTGCCGATCGCCGCTAAGCAGGATCCGCTGCATTTGCGGCAAATCGAAAACCAGTGCAGGACGGTATTGCGCCCTGAATCTCTTCTCTTCCGGCGCGGACTCACCCGCCTGAACGGAAAAAGACAATTGCAACCAGCGCTTCAGGCCGCCATCCAGAATCCAGACCTGATCATGGCCGAATACCCGAAACATCCACCAGGCGCGGGCCGCGGCAAAGAAATGATTGTTGTCATAAAGAATGACGCGGGCAGCGTTGCCGATCCCGAGCTTTCCTGCCGCCGCGGCGAACTGTCCTGCCCGCGGCAGACTGTGCGGCAGCGGGTTGGCCGGGTCGGCAATCTGGTCGATATCGAAAAAGCCTGCACCGGGGAGATGGCATTGTCGGTATTCCGCCTGGGCATCGCGCTGCTGCCTGGGCAGAAAGAATGTCGCATCCAGGACCACCTGATTCTCACTGTCCAGATGCCGCTGCAGCCATTCGCAGCTGACCAGAGCAGATTCAGACGATTCAGTCTGCATGTAATGCATATCGCACTCCTGATTCAATGCGTTGAGGGTAAGGCCCTGCCTTTGACAGAAAGTAAAACTCCCCGGTAACTACTCACCCCTAGTGGAAGAAGCCCCTGCAGGTGGTCTGTGGAGGAAG
>JANEMG010000124.1 GCA_024511045.1 Gammaproteobacteria bacterium
GCCGCAGCACTGCTGCGCGCCTTCTTTACCGCCGAAGCGATCGATCCGGCAGCGATGATGTGATTTTCCTTGATCAGGACGCCATCGTACAAGCCCATGCGGTGATTCTCGCAGCCGCCGCACTTGACGGCATATTTCTGCGCCAGGCGCAGCCCGGGAATGGTCTTCCGGGTATCCAGGACCCTGCAGCCAGTGCCGGCCACGGCATCGGCATACTGCCGAGAAAGTGTCGCCGTCGCCGACAGCGTCTGCAGGACATTCAAGGCCGTGCGTTCGCCGCTGAGCAAGGCCCGCGCCCTGCCGGAAACACTGCACAGCGTCGTGCCCGCGGTTACTCGCTGCCCTTCCCTCTCCCGCCAGTCGATCATGGCGTTTTTATCCAGTATTTTGAAAACCGCATCGAACCATGCCTGACCACAGACCACCATGGGCTCCCGGGTCATGACTTCCGCGCGGGCAAGAGCGGTGTCGGAAATGATTGCAGCGGTCAAATCCCCCGAACCAATATCCTCGTCGAGGAAATGTCGGATTTGTTCAACGATGGCGGAATCGTTCATGGTCTCCGGCAAGCAAACCTGTAATGTATAATGTTAATCATGATAGTCGACAATGACAGCATCATGCAGGCAAGACCGGCAAACCCCGTCGGCATGTCGGTTTTCCCGTCCTTTTCCATAGCGGCTCATCCCTGACCATGGATATACGACAACACTGGCTGGACGACGCCGAACGCATCCCGTCGCCGAACTGCGATCTGCGCCCCGATGACCAGGATATTTCCCTGATCGTCCTGCACTGCATCAGCCTGCCGCCAGGGAAATTCGAGGATCGCTTCATTCACCAGTTTTTTTGCAACCGCCTGCAAGCCGACGATGACAGTTATTTCAAAACGCTCCATCAGCTGAAGGTTTCCGCGCATATCCTGATCAACCGCCAGGGCATCATCAGTCAATACGTTCCCTTCGACAAGCGCGCCTGGCATGCCGGGCAGTCGATCTATGCCGGAAGAAGCAGATGCAATGACTTTTCCATCGGCATCGAGCTGCAGGGCACGGAAACATCGCCCTATACCGATCAACAATATCAGCAACTGGCGGCACTGATCAAGGCCTTGCTGATGCATTACCCCGGCTTGTCGACATCACGCATCACCGGACACAGCGATATCGCCCCGGGCCGCAAGACCGATCCCGGAGAATCCTTCGACTGGCAAAGACTTTACCGGCTGCTGGAGAAATAGACACATACTTGGCCGGCAGCCCGTTGCTCAGTCAGCCTGCTGCGCTTCGCGCCGCCCATCCAGCAGGGAATCCAGCAGCATCAATGCCACACCGATGGAAATTGCCGCATCGGCGACATTGAATGCCGGCCAATGCCATGCCTGGTAATAGACGTCGATAAAATCGATCACGTAGCCATAGACCAGGCGATTGATCAGGTTCCCCACGGCGCCTCCCAGGATCAGCGCCAGGGACACAGCCAGCAGCTTCTGCCGCTGCTCCAGCCTGCCCAGCCAGACAGCGATAATGGCACCGATCACGATGGCCAGCCCAGCAAACAGCCAGCGCTGCCAGCCGCCGGCATCACTGAGAAAACTGAACGCCGCCCCGGTGTTGTGTACATAGGTCAGGCGCAGGAAGGGAACGACGGGTATGGAATCATACAGCGACATGGAAGCCGCAATGAACTGTTTGCTTGCCTGGTCCGCAACCACGACCAGGGCGGAGAGCCACAACCACCTCAACATGGCCAGTCCGGATCAGGCGAAGCGCCTGACCTCCCCTTCGCCAACGACATTTTCCACACAGCGCCCGCACAACTGCGGATGCTCCGGGTGCCCGCCGACATCGTGGCGATGGTGCCAGCAACGCACGCATTTTTGCTGCTCCGACGCGGCAACTCTGATCCTGATGCCCGGCAAGGCGGTCTCCAGAGCATCGTCGGGACAATACTGCATATCCCGCACTGCTGCATTGGAAGTGATCAGCACGAAATGCAGTTCACCTTCCAGCTTGTTCAACAGTTCGGCATATTCCGGCTGACAATACAATTCCACTTCGGCCTCCAGCGAACCGCCGATAATGCCGGCCTTGCGCGCCTGCTCCAGCTCCCTGCTGACCGCTTCCCGCACCTGCATGACCTGATTCCAGAAATCCCGGTTGAAAACTTCATCGTCCTGCAGCTGGAACAGACCGTCATTCCACTGCTGCAAAAACACCGAAGCACTGCGTCGTCCCGGCATGTACTGCCAGACTTCATCGGCGGTATAGCTGATGATGGGCGCCAGCCAGGGCACCAGTGCCTGCAGGACATGATACATCGCGGTCTGCGTGGAACGCCGCGCCAGGCTGTTTTCCCGGGACGTATACTGGCGGTCCTTGATGATGTCCAGGTAGAAACTGCCCAGATCGATGACGCAGAAATGATGTACTTTCTGATAGACCTGGTGGAACTGGTAGTTGTCATAGGAAGCGATCACTTCCTGCTGCAGGGCAAAGGCCCGGTCCACCACCCAGCGGTCCAGGGCGAGCATGTCGGCGGGATCGACCAGATGCTGGTCGGGATCGAAACCATGCAGATTGGCCAGCAGGAAGCGGGACGTGTTGCGCAAGCGCCGATAGCCGTCGGCAATGCGCTTGAGAATCTCTTCGGAGACATTCATTTCCCCGCGATAATCGGTCGCCGCCACCCACAGCCGCAGCACATCGGCACCCAGGGTTTTCATGATGGTCTGCGGTGCAACGACATTGCCCCGCGACTTGGACATCTTCCGGCCCTCGGCATCGACCGTGAAGCCGTGGGTCAGCACGGCTCTGTATGGCGCGACATCGTTCATCGCCACCGAGGCCAGCAGGGATGACTGAAACCAGCCGCGATGCTGGTCGGAGCCTTCCAGGTAGAGATCGGCGGGAAAATGCAGTTGTTCATACTTGTCCAGCACGCAGGAATGGGTCACGCCGGAATCGAACCAGACATCCAGGGTATCCTGCATTTTCTGGTAATCCTCTGCTTCGTCGCCAAGCAGCTCGGCCGGATCCAGAGCGAACCAGGCCTCGATACCCTGCTGCTCGATGCGCTGCGCCACCTGTTCGATCAGTTCCCCGGTGCGGGGGTGCAATTCCCCGGTCTGTTTGTGCACGAACAGTGCAATCGGCACCCCCCAGTTGCGTTGCCGGGAAATACACCAGTCCGGACGCTTCTCCACCATGCCCTCGATACGCGCCTGCCCCCAGTCCGGAATCCATTCGACGCGCTTGATTTCATCGAGCGCCTGTTCACGCAGCCGGTTCTTGTCCATGGCGATGAACCATTGCGGTGTGGCGCGGAAAATGATCGGGGTCTTGTGCCGCCAGCAATGCGGGTAGCTGTGCTCGATCGCCTCCTCATGCACCAGCTTGCCCCGCTCGGCCAGGACTTCCAGGACATGGCCATTGGCGGTGAATACATGTTCGCCGGCAAAGATCTCGGTACTGTCCAGAAAGACGCCATTGCCGCCCACCGGATTGTCCACGGGCAGATCATATTTCTGGCCCACGACATAGTCGTCCTGGCCATGTCCCGGTGCAGTATGCACGGCGCCGGTGCCCGCTTCAGTGGTGACATGATCGCCGAGGATGACCGGGACCTGGCGGTCATAGAAAGGATGCTGCAGCTGCAAATGCTCCAGGGCTTCGCCCTTGCAATAGGCCAGTACGTGATAGTCATCGATGCCATAGCGCAGCATGGTGTCCTTGAGCAGCAGTTCCGCAACTACCAGCCGCTCCGGCTGCCCGTCATTGCTGCACTGCACCACGACATATTCGAGGCCGGGATTCAGCGCCACCGCCTGGTTGGCCGGCAGTGTCCAGGGTGTCGTGGTCCAGATGACGATGGACAGCGGGCCTTCGCCCTCGTGTTTTGGAACATGGTGGCAGCGGGCAAAAAATCCGGCAGGATCGACGACCGTGAAGCGCACATCGATGGCCGGGGAACGCTTGTCTTCGTATTCCACTTCGGCCTCGGCCAATGCCGACCCGCAGTCGGTGCACCAGTGCACCGGCTTGGCGCCCTGGCTGATGTGCCCTCTGCTGCAGATCCTGCCGAAGGCCCGCACGATATTCGCTTCAAAAGCGTAATCCATGGTCAGATAGGGATTCTCCCAGTCGCCGAAGATCCCCAGCCGGATGAATTCCTCGCGCTGCATGTCGACCTGCCTGCCGGCATATTCCCGGCAGGCGGCACGAAACTCGGCCGGGGGAACCTTGACACCGGCCTTGCCGATCTTTTTTTCCACCATCAGCTCGATGGGCAGGCCATGGCAATCCCAGCCCGGCACATAGGGCGCATCATAGCCGCTCAGACCCTTTGCCTTGACGATGATATCCTTCAGCACCTTGTTCACGGCATGGCCGATATGAATGGCGCCATTGGCATAGGGAGGGCCGTCATGCAGAATGAATTTCGGTCGACCGGCCTTTTCTGCCCGGATTTTCTGGTACAGTCCGGCCTCCTGCCACTGTTTCAGACGCTCCGGTTCACGCTGTGCCAGATTGGCTTTCATCGGGAACGTGGTTTTGGGTAAATTCAGGGTTTTCTTATAATCCATCTTCTTTAAACTCAATCAATAAAATCTGCAAGAATTGTTCTGGCCCTGGCGACATCCTGTGCAATCTGCGCCTTGAGCTCATCCACCGAGCGGAACTGCTGTTCACTTCTGATCTTTTCCCGGAAATGCACTTCCACATAATGATCATAAATTTCCTTGTCGAAATCAAACAAATGTGTTTCCAGCAACACTCTGGAAGCATTGCCGAGCGTCGGCCGGACCCCGACATTGGCCACACCGGCAAAAACCCGCCCGTCGATACCGGTCATGGTCACCGCAAACACGCCTTCGATGGGGGTGTTTTTACGCTGCATCTGGATATTGGCGGTGGGGAAGCCAAGCTGCCGGCCGCGCTTTTCACCGTGCACCACACGCCCGCATACGGAATAGGGACGGCCCAGCAACTGCTCCGCCTGGGCCAGATCCCCCGCCCCCAGCGCATCCCGGATCAGGGTGCTGCTGACGCGGTGCCCGGCCACCTGATAGGACAACGTATCCTCGACATGAAAGCCAAACCTCTGCCCCTGTTCCTCGAGCAGGGCGAAATTACCGCGCCGCGCCTTGCCAAAGTGAAAGTCATCACCGACGACCAGATATCTGATCCGCAGCACATCGACCAGGACCTCCTGGATGAAACGCTCCGGATCGCAGTCGGCAAATTGCTGGTCGAAGCGCATGATCAACACCCCGTCCACCGGCAACTTGGCCAGCTGGATGATTTTCTCGCGCAGGCGGGTCAGTCGCGACGGCGCGTTGTCCTGCAAAAAGAATTCCAGCGGCTGCGGCTCGAACACCGTCAGCAGCACCGGCAGACCGAGCCGCCCGCCCTGTTCCGCAAGCTTCTCGATGACTGCCTGGTGTCCCAGATGCACGCCATCGAAGTTGCCGATGCTGAGCACACAGCCATCCGGCAATGGCTTTAAATGTCTGGTCCCCCGAATCAAACGCATTGGTTATCCGTTCGGCAGTGGGCAAAAGTCGGATATTTTAGCATTTTTCCAGGGGTTATGCTGACCGGGCTCGATTATGCAAAGGCGCATGCCAAGACCGACGGGCCGACTTGCTTTTGCCATCAGGAATTCCGCAGCACGCGGCGTTCTCCCGAGATATGACGGAAACGCAAACCCAGCAGCCCGAGCACCAGAAAATAAACCAGCGCAGCGGCGCCGATGCATATCGCCAGATTGACGGCCCTGTCCATCGCCGTCCATTGCAGCCACAAACCGCGCTGCTGGAAGACGGTGAAATACAGTCCCGCAGCCATGGCCGCATTGGCGAGAATCACTCTCAGCAGAAATACCGGCCAACCCTTTTCCGGTCGATAGAAACGCCCCCGCAACAGCCGGGTCAGCAGCAGACCGGCATTGAAAAAAGCCCCCAGCGATGTCGCCAGAGCCAGACCGGCATGGGCCAGCGGAAAAACCAGGGCAATGTTCAACAGCATATTCATACACATCGCATAGATCCCGAAGCGTACCGGCGTCTTCATGTCCTTGCGGGAGGTAAAACCCGGCACCAGGATCTTGATCAGGATGAAACCCAGCAGCCCCACGGAATAGGCCATCAGGCTTCTGCCGGCCATGGCGACGTCATGCCCGGAAAAAGCATCGTACTGGAACAGGGTCGAAAGCATCGGTTCCGCCAGCAGCCCCAGCCCCAGCGCTGCCGGCAGGCCGATCAACACCACCAGGCGCAGCCCCCAGTCCAGGGACCGGGAAAAAGCCGCCGGGTCCTCCGCCGCATGATCTTTCGACAGGCTGGGCAGAATCACCGTCGCCAGGGCGATGCCAAATACCCCCAGCGGGAATTCCACCAGGCGGTCCGAATAATACAGCCAGGAGACGCTGCCCACCGTGAGAAAGGATGCGATCAGGGTATCCAGCAGCAGATTGATCTGGGTCACCGAAACACCAAAAATTGCCGGCAGCATCAATTTGATGATGCGCCTGACACCGGGGTCCCGGAAACCGAAGCGCAGCCGCGGCATCAACCCCAGCCGCAGCAGTGCGGGAAATTGAAACAGCAGCTGCACGATGCCCGCGGCAAAGACCCCCCAGGCCAGCGCCAGCACCGGCTCGGCCATCAATGGCGCCAGCCAGATGGCCGCCGCGATCAGGCATATATTGAGAAACACCGGCGTGAAGGCCGGCACCGCGAACCTGCCGAAGGTGTTGAGAATGCCGCCGGCGAAGGCCACCGAGGAAATAAAAAACAGGTAGGGGAAGGTGATGCGCAGCATCTGCACGGCCAGATCATACTGCTTGCCCTGCCACAGAAACCCGGGTGCGAAGAGCATGATCAGGATAGGCGCGGCGAGCACGCCGATGACCGACACCGCCATCAGCACCAGTGCCAGCGTGCCGCCGGTCCTGTCGACAAACTGCTTGAGCGCCTCCCGGCCGTCCTGCTC
>JANEMG010000125.1 GCA_024511045.1 Gammaproteobacteria bacterium
CGCGGGGGATACGGCTATATCCTTTCGCGTCCATAGCGGCCTCCAGAAGTTTGTGTTGATTTCTCTTCTGAGAAGGCCGCGCCTTGCATGCCTTTCTTTAAATTTTCAAATGAAGGCATGTAAGGCGCGGCAACGCTATGATCCTTGCTATGTCAACTATTTTTTGAGATTTTTAGTGGTTTTTCTCCTCTGAAACTCTAAACTCTAGTATTGTACTCGGTAATGCAAATTTATAATACCTTTTACTTTTTATGGTCAAGGCCGGCGGCCGATACGCAGGCTGCCGGCTGTTTTCCAGAAAGATGCTGTCAACAGGTTTCCGCCAGCTTTTCGGAGAGCCGTACACTGGCCTTGACCATGTTGCGCAGCGCGGGTCTGACTTCCTCCCAGGTGCGGGTCTTCAGTCCGCAGTCCGGGTTGACCCAGAGGCGTTCGGCAGGGATGCGTCGCATAGCCTTGTTCATCAGCGCCACGATGGACTCCACAGTAGGAATATTGGGGGAATGGATGTCATAGACGCCGGGACCGATTTCGTTCGGATAGTGGAACGCATCGAAGACGTCCAGCAGTTCCATGTCTGAACGCGATGTTTCTATGGTGATCACATCGGCATCCATCGCGGCGATGGCCTCGATGATGTCGTTGAACTCCGAGTAGCACATGTGTGTGTGGATCTGGGTCTCGTCCCTGACGGCATTGGCGGCGATTCGGAATGCCCTGACCGCCCAGTCCAGGTAATTGTCCCATTGCGACCTGCGCAGGGGCAAACCTTCCCGCAGTGCCGCCTCGTCGATCTGGATGATGCGGATGCCGGCCTGTTCCAGATCCAGCACTTCGTCTCTGATCGCCAGCGCCAGCTGCAGACAGGTCGTGGAACGTGGGTGGTCGTCGCGGACGAAGGACCAGTTGAGCATGGTCACGGGGCCGGTCAGCATGCCTTTCATCGGCTTTCCGGTCAGGGATTGGGCATACTGGATCCACGCAACCGTCATGGCCCGGGGCCGGGAGATATCGCCATAGATGATCGGCGGTTTGACGCAGCGGGAGCCATAGGACTGCACCCAGCCGTATTGCGTGAAGACATAGCCCTCGAGCTGCTCGCCAAAGTATTCCACCATGTCGTTGCGTTCCGGTTCGCCGTGCACCAGGACGTCGAGTTCCAGGTCCATCTGTTCCCGAACGCAGTGTTCGATCTCGTTTTGCATGGCTGCGCGATAGGTTTCCTCATCGATCCTGCCGGCGCGGTAATCCCTGCGGGTCTGACGGATTTCCCGGGTTTGCGGGAAGGAGCCGATGGTCGTCGTGGGGAACAACGGCAGGTCGAGCCTTTCCCGTTGCAGGATGCTGCGTTTCTGGTAGGGAGAATTCCGTTTGCCCATGTCCTTGTCGATACTGTCGATACGGGTTTTCACCGACTGGTCATGGACGCGGCCGGATGCCTTTCTGCCGGCGATGGCAGCCGCGTTGTCGGCCAGTGTTTGGGCAACGGCTTCCGGCCCGTCGTTGAGCGCCTTGGCCAGGATCTGCAGCTCATCCAGCTTCTGTATGGCAAAGGACAGCCAGGAACGGATTTCACCGTCCAGCTGTCCCTCGCTGCGCAAATCCACGGGAACATGCAGCAGCGAGCAGGAAGGCGCCAGCCAGAGTCGATTCTGGAGACGCGCATGCAGCGGCTGCAGCCAGGCCAGGACGGCATTCAGGTTGGTCTTCCAGATGTTGCGGCCATCAATCACTCCCAGAGACAGGACCTTGTGGCTTGGCAGCCAGTCCACCAGTTTCGGCACTTCCTCCCGGGCATTGACGGCATCGACATGCAGGCCGGCGACGGGCAGTTCGCAGGCCAGGCGCAGGTTGTCCTGCAACTGCCCGAAATAGCTTGTCAGCAGCAGTTTCACTGGTGAGCTCTGCAGTGTGTGATAGGTTTTCGTCAGCGCATGACGCCACTCCCGGGAAAGTTCCGTGACCAGAATGGGTTCATCGATCTGCAGCCATTCGACACCCGCCTCGGCAAGGCTTTTGAACAACCGGGCGTAGACGGCAACCAGGGCATCCAGCAAGGCCAGTTTGTCGGAACCGTCCTTGGTTTTGCCCAGCCAAAGGTAAGTCACGGGACCAATGATCACCGGCTTGGCGGTGACGCCCTGCTGCCTGGCTTCTTGGATCTGCTCCAGCAGCCGCTCGGCATTGAGGGAGAAGTGCGTGTCCTGGTCAAATTCCGGGACGATGTAATGATAGTTGGTGTCGAACCATTTGGTCATTTCCCCTGCCTGTACACAGGAGCATTCCGCTTCATCACTGGAGGCGCGCCCCCTTGCGACCCGGAAATAATTGTCCAGTGCATCGCCGGGGAGGCCGCGTACACGAGCAGGGAGATTGCCCAGCAGGAAGCTGGTGTCCAGCACCTGGTCGTAGAAGGAGAAATCACCGACCGGTACCAGGTCCAATGCCGCCTGGTCCTGCCAGTGCTGCTGGCGCAGGGCGACACCGGTGTCCAGCAGTTCATGCTGACTGATTTGTCTCTGCCAGTATTTTTCCAGGGCGAATTTCAGTTCGCGCTTCCTGCCGATGCGCGGGAATCCGAGGTTGTGTATCGTGACCATTGCCTGTCTCTTCTGTGTAATAAAAGCAAACAGTATATTGACGATAAAAGATGAAGTAAAATGATAGCTTTTACCTTAATCATTAGAAAAATTCATAGATGATAGAGCGCAGCCATCTCAGCATCATTCTGGCCCTGCATGACAAGGGAACCCTGACCGAAGCGGCCAATACCCTGCATTTGAGCCAGTCGGCGCTGTCCCATCAAATCCGCTACCTGGAAAAGAAACTGGATGTCGCCCTGTGGCAGCGGGAAGGCAGGAGCCTGAAGCTGACACAGGCCGGAAATCTGCTGCTGCAGACCGCGCAGCAGGTGCTGCCGGTGCTGGAGCAGGCGGAGCAGACTCTGAAGGCCTATGGCGAAGGACGTCAGGGCATCCTGCGTATCGGCGTGGAATGCTATCCCTGTCATCAGTGGCTGACCGGGGCGATTGGTGATTTTCTGCAGCAGATGCCGGATGTCGATATCGATATCGTCAACAAGTTCCAGTTCTCGGGCCTGGAAGGACTGCTCAACCAGCACATCGATATATTGATCACCCCTGACCGGGTGCAAAGCAAAAACATCGGTTATGAAGCGCTTGCCGAGTATGAACTGATGCTGGTGGTATCGGCAGGACACCTTCTTGCCTTCAGGGATGTTGTGACACCTGAAGACCTGATGGATGCGACCCTGCTGACGTTTCCCGTGCCGCATGAGCGTCTGGACATTCTGGTGCGGTTCCTGAATCCTGCCGGCATCAAGCCGGCCAGAATCAAAAAAATAGAGTCCATCGAACTGATGCTGAAAATGGTGGACCTGGGGCGCGGCGTCTGCGTATTGCCGGAATGGCTGGCAGATAATTACCGGCGGAACATGGCGCTGAAAAAGATCCGTCTGGGAGAGGACGGCATACAGAAAAAACTGTTCGCAGCCTTGCGCGAGCGGGATAAAGACATTGCGTACATGCAGCAGTTCATCGCCATCGGCAGGGAAACGGCCTGTGAAAGGTTCAGCAAAATCCGATAATGCGGCTGGAACTGGTTTTTTCGTTGGGGTTCGATCCTCGTCCCAAACTGTCTTGTTTGCTCGGCTAGCGCGACAGTTTGACGACGATTTCGTTGACGATTCGGTTGATGTTTTCCTGGGTGCAGCGGGTGGTCCTGGTGTCGGCGCTGATGACGCAGGCGCTTTCGATTTCGATGATTCTGGGATTGAGCGGGCTTTGTCCACCCGGCAGCGCGACGCTGCCGGTGATGATGGCGTCGGCGTGCGGTATTTTGCCGATTTCCACCGCGGCTCTGCCGGTGCGGGGGGTATTTTGCACGCGGTTACAACGTGGGCGCCTGCTTGCGGCTGTCTTCCGTCAGGATGCCGCGCTGCCCCTTGACATGGCTGCGCAGTTTGGCCAGCAGGTAGCCGCCGAGAAAACGCGCCAGGCGCTGGAGATGTTCCGGGTGGCGCAGGGACATGGCGACATATTTATGGAGGAGCCGGCGCTGCTTGTAGAACCCCTTCAGGATGTTCTGGTATTCCTGGTCCAGTTCCTGGGTGGTCAGACCTTCAGGCTGCCAGAGAAAATTCATGCCGTTCATTTTCTCCCAGTGATCGTCTCTGATCTTGGTGCCGTAGATTTCACGATACACCGGAGAACCAGGGTAGGGGGTGAATTTGCTCAGGTTCATCGTGGTTATCGGCAGGCGCCGGACGAACGCCCTGGTCTGACGCATGGTTTCCCGGGTTTCGCCGGGGTAGCCCAGCATGAACAGACCCTTGCAGCGGATTCCGGCGGCGGCCGTCCAGTTGACCGCCTGTTCGGAAATCTCGATGCGCGCGGCTTTTTCCATTTTTTGCAGTAGTTCGTTGCTGCCGGTTTCCAGGCCGAAGCTGATTTCCCAGCAGCCTGCCTGTTTCATGCGCTTGAGGACCTCGGGCTTGACCGTATCGACCCGCGCGGTGCAGCTCCAGGTCATTTTCAGGCCGCTGGCGATCAACAGGTCGCACAATTGCAGGGTGCGGATCTTGCTGGCCAGGAACAGGTCGTCGACGAACTGGACATGGCGGATGCCGAAGCGCTGATGCAGGTGCCGCATCATCTGGAAGACTTTTTCCGGCGAATTGGCCCGGACTCGGGCGCCGAAAGTCGAGGTGTCGCAGAATTTGCACAGGAAAGGACAGCCACGGGAGGCGACCAAGGTGGCCACCGGACTCTGCGGGTAGTCATAGATGGCCGGCAGATAGGTGTCGGGAAAGTTTGGCAGCAGGTCCCAGGCCGGCAGCGGCAAGCTGTCCAGGTCGTTGATGGTTGGCGCCGGGGGCGTCTGCTGCGGTTCGCCGTTGTGGCGATGGATGATGCCGTTGATGCGGGATAGATCGCGTCCGGTCTGCAGTTCCTGCAGCAGTTCCGGCAGCACCTGTTCGCCTTCGTGGATCACCGCGATGTCGAATTCCGGGAAGCGCTGCATGGTTTCCATGGCCATGGACGAAATGTGGGGGCCGCCGACAATGATCTGACAGGCGGGAAGCTGCTGCTTGACCCGTCGGGCGATCTGCGCGGCCTGCCAGACGCCTACCGTGAATAGCGTGATGCCGATGAATGCCGGGCGGGCGTCGATCAGGCGTGTCGCGACCTGTTCGGGATCGAGATTTTCGATGTCGCTTTCGATGATGCTGGCCGTATAACCCTGCTCCCTGACGGCGGCGGCCAGATACAGCAGGCCCAGGGAAGGGGAGCGGTTGGTGACATGGCGCACGAACTCGTAGCCCGGCGCGATGCGTTCATAGGGCGGATTGACAAAAATGATGCTGTTGGATGTCGATGCGGATTCGTGCATCGCTGAATCTTACCGCATCTGGATCAATTGTGCGGCAAAAATGGAAAATAAGTTAAAATAGTGGTTTTGTTTGAAAATGATGGGAATTATGGCGGAGAAACTGATCAGCGAACTGAAGGAATTGTTCATAGAAGGCCTGCATCTGGAAGACATCGAGGCAGACGACATCGATCCCGACGAGCCACTGTTTGGCGACGGACTGGGGCTGGACTCCATCGATGCTCTGGAAATCGCCGTTTTGCTGGACAGGAAATACGGCGTGCGCATCACCTCCGAAGACGAACGCAACCAGGAGATTTTTGCATCGCTCGCCGCGCTGGCTGAATTCGTGGCCGCCAACCGGAGCAAATGACAGTGCAGGCTGTGATCCGGTACATTCTCGGCGCCGCTTTGTTTCTGCTCTACCCCTATCTGGTCTATCGGAGCATGGAAGACGGCGTGGTGTGGATCGCGCCGGCGGTACTTTCCGGCATCTACGTTATTCGGGCCCTGCAGGCCAAAACTTCGCGGCAGCGGCTGAAGAATCTGGCGATAACGCTGTTGCTGTTGCTGGGGGCTTTTTATTTGCAGGCCCTGACGGCGAAGCTGCTGCCGGTATTGATTCAGCTGGCGCTGATGCTGTTTTTTGGCAGGACTCTGGTCAAGGGGCCGCCTCTGGTGGAACGCTTCGCGCGCCTCGATTATCCTGACTTCAAGCCTGGTATCGCCGAATATTGCCGGCAGGTGACCGTCGTCTGGACCGGCTTTTTCGCCTTCAATGCCGTGGTCTGCGCCGTACTGGCCTTGTGGGCTCCGACAGCGTGGTGGGCCTTCTACAACAGTGTCATGATATTGCTGCTGACCGGGCTGCTGATGGTGGGGGAGTATGTCTGGCGGCATTATCATTTCCCGGACATGGAGATTCCTTCCGCCAGATCGTCCTTGCAATCCATGCTGGCCAATTGCCGGAAGATCTGGATGGACGTGCAGGCCGGCTGACACGTCCGGGTTCCTGCCGCTGTTCGAAATGGTGGGCATTATTGTGATGGGGTGGGATCTTTACGGCTGGATCCATGTGGAAACGTTCAAGATCTCTCCCGTAGGTTTAGATGACATACACAGGCCGAGGTGACAGGCGCAAAAGAGGCGAAGTCACTAAAAAACCTGTCATCCCGACGTGAGGAGGGATCCTGATGGCTGGCTCCATGTGGAAACGTTCAAGTTTTTCTCCCGTAGGTTTAGATGACAGGCGCAGGTCGAGGTGACAGGCGCAAAAGAGGCGAAGTCACTAAAAAACCTGTCATCCTGACGTGAGGAGGGATCCTGGTGGCTGGATCCGTGTGGAAACGTTCAAGATCTCTCCCGTTGGTCGAGATGACAGGCACAGGTCGAGATGGCAGACACAGGTCGAGGTGACAGGTTCTGTCAGTCAGGCTCCAGGATGGCTCTGATGTTCAATAAGCGAAACAACATGAGGTAAATGCAAAACTCGAAAAGCCAGTGAATTTTTTGGCTAACTGGTGCCAAAACAAGGGGATAAGGAGGGGCGTGTCTGGTGCCTATTTGTTATGATAGGCGCTCCAAAACTCAATAA
>JANEMG010000126.1 GCA_024511045.1 Gammaproteobacteria bacterium
TGACGAGATAGGTCTGTCTGCCGCCGTCGGGAGGCAGGAAATGTGGGGTGAGCAGGTAAAGCGTGGAAAACCGCCGCCAGCAGATGTCCGGCATCGGAGGGGATTCTGGAAATGGGGGGGGCTGCGGGCTGTCGAGCAAAAGCGTCAGCATATCCACCGTTGAAGCCGCGTTGCTCATGACATGGTCGGTCAGCAAATCATAATCCAGCTGGCAACAACCTTCCTCCCTGTCATGATCGAGCATCGTGCAAGTATCCTGCATGGCGCAGTCATGTCCGGTGTGTTTTCCGCAGCAGCAGACATGGCTGGGTTTGCCCGTCATCGATGCACAGGCATAGAGCACCTGTACCTGGGAAAACAGGGCGGTAAACAACAGGATTGCAACTGTCAAGCGCTGCATGAGCAGGGTGCGATAGCGACTCATACCGGAATCCTAAAGGAGTCGGGATTGTCAGGCAAGGGTTATCGGTGTCTTACAATGAAATGCGTCAGGGTTACTACTCGGCCCCCTATGGGTGGTCTGTTCCGGAAGACACCGTGAATACGTCCCTGCAGGCTTGTCTTTGGCATCCCTGCCAAAGACACTTCCTCCACAGACCACCTCTAGGGGCTTCTTCCTGTAGGGGTGAGTAGTTACGCGTCAGAAATGGTTCGTAATTGAAGGGAATAAGGTGCCGCTGGAGATTCTGTGTAAGCTTCTGTTGCAAATCAACACATATTGATATACGATTATCCATATACTTATTTGACTGCCTTTCCAAGTGGAAGGAGGAGCGGTGATTCAGCCTTTTCAGCTGGCCAAGATTTCTCCCGTTGGTCGAAATGACACCGGATTGTCATCTCGACGCAAGGAGAGATCTTACTGCGCAAGGTTCCCAGATTCTTCCCTCAGGTCGGAATGGTTGGCTGATACCCTTTCTGTGCTGCCAGGCGGCATAGGATGACAATCAGCAGCGGGAACAACATGACTGAGGGAGCTGATCAATTGCTGTCAGCACAAACCAGTGAACAGGGATTCCTGCGTTATTACGAAATTGACATTGATATTTTGTTGTTGGGAAATGCACCATGACACCGACGCAGTTTTTCAAATGCCTGTCCGATGAAACCCGCCTGCGCTGCATCACGCTGCTGCAGCGGGAAGGGCGCTTGTGTGTCTGTGAACTGACTGCCGCGCTGGACCTGTCGCAGCCGAAAATTTCCCGGCATCTGGCCTTTCTGCGCCAGTGTGGGATGCTGGTGGACAGCCGGGAGGGGCAGTGGGTGTTCTACAGGATCAGTCCGGATTTGCCGGACTGGGCGCAAACCGTTTTACAGGCGGCTTTGGCGGCTGCCTCTGGCGACGGACAATTGCATGCAGACATGCAGAGGCTGAAGAAGATGGGCAACAGGCCGGATGTGGCTGTTTGCTGCTGATGCTGCAAATGGTTTCCACGGTCTTGGTGGATAGCCCATTCAGAAACACTTCCGTATTCCATGACGCAGAGCGTCACAAACTGCATTCCCACGCAGAGCGTGGGAACGATATCGAATAAAACATATTGTTATCCATATATATGAATAGGAGTGATAAGCAATGAAAAGACTACATATCCATCTGGCGGTCGAAGACCTGGACAGGAACATCGAGTTCTACAGTTCCCTGTTTGGCAGCAATCCCACGGTACGACACGATGACTATGCCAAATGGATGCTCGATGATCCGCGCATCAATTTTGCCATATCCAACCGCAGCAGCAAGCTGGGTCTGGATCATCTGGGAATTCAAGTGGATTCAGACCAGGAACTGGATAGTTTGAAACAGCAGCTGGATGTCACCGGGCAGCCCATCGAGACGCAGCAAGGGGCCAGCTGCTGCTATGCCCAATCCAACAAACACTGGATTCTGGACCCTCAGGGCGTCGCCTGGGAAACTTTTCATTCCCTGTCGGAAATACCCACGTTCAACAAAGCCGACGCCAGTTCCGACGGCGAAAATCCCTATGCCTGCCGGCCGGTGATGGACGGCAGCGAGTCTGAATCTTCCTGCTGCGGAGGGTAATACCATGCTCAACGTTTTGGTTCTCTGCACCGGCAATTCCTGCCGCAGCGTCATGGCGTTTTCCGCTGGCAGCCATCCGGTGGGAAAAATCAACGAAGCCGCTCTGGCAACCCTGAAGCGGCATGGCCTGCCGACGGAAGGTTATCAAAGCCAGTCCTGGGATGAATTCGAAGACCAGCCCTTCGATATCGTCATCACCGTTTGCGACAATGCCGCCGGGGAGGTTTGCCCGATGTATCTGCACAAGGCGGTACTGGTGCATTGGGGAGTATCCAATCCTGCGCACCTGGAAGGGACTGAGGAAGAGAAGACAGCGGCTTTTGATAAGACCTTCGCCATTCTGGAGCGGCGCGTGAAAAAAATGCTGGCCCTGCCGCTGGAGGAAATGACGGAACAGGAACTGACGGAAAAACTGAACGCCATCGGTCAGGAATCCTGAAATCCAAGATGAGGTGTCATCATGTCCACTACTGAAACAATGCACATGCAGGATGCGGCCAGGAAAATGAGTTTCTTCGAACGCTACCTGTCCCTCTGGGTGGCCCTGTGCATGGGCATCGGCATACTGCTGGGCAAGCAATTGCCGGAAATCATCGATACGCTGCGCAAGATGGAGTTCGGTCAGGGAAGTCATATCAATCTGCCGATCGCGGTATTGATCTGGCTGATGATCTATCCGATGATGTTGAAAATCGATTTTTCCAGTATCCTGGATGTACGCAGGCGGCCGCGGGGAATACTGGTCACGCTGTTCGTCAACTGGCTGGTGAAGCCGTTTTCCATGGCGCTGATCGCCTGGGTGTTTTTCAAGCATCTGTGGCTGCCGTTGATTGGCGCCGAGCTGGCCGACCAGTACATTGCCGGCTGCATCATTCTGGCCGCGGCGCCCTGTACCGCGATGGTTTTCGTCTGGTCCTATCTGACCGATGGCGATCCGGCCTATACCCTGGTACAGGTCTCGGTCAACGATCTGATCATGCTGGTGCTGTTCGCCCCGATCGTCGCCTTTCTGGTCAGCGGCGCCAGCAACCTGACCGTTCCCTATGATGTGCTGCTGTACAGCGTCGTGGCGTTCATCGTCATTCCCCTGGCCCTGGGCAGTTTCAGCCGCATGATCCTGATTCGCCTGAAAGGCGCGGCCTGGTTTGAAAACCGCTTCATCCGGTTCTTTCACCCCATTACCGTGATAGCGCTGCTGCTGACCCTGGTGTTTATTTTTGCCTTTCAGGCAGACAATATCACCGACAAGTCCCTGCATGTGGTGTTGATCGCGATACCGCTGTTGATCCAGGTGTATTTCAATTCCTCGCTGGCCTACGGACTGATGAAGCTGTTCAAGGTGCCATTCAGTGTGGCCGCGCCCGGCGCGCTGATCGGCGCCAGCAATTTCTTCGAGCTGGCGGTGGCGACGGTGATCGCCCTGTACGGTCCGGAATCGGGCGCCGCGCTGGCGACCGTGGTCGGGGTATTGGTGGAAGTACCGGTGATGTTGTCGGTGGTCAGCTTCTGCAACCGGACCCGGCACTGGTTTCCCGAAACAGTCAATGATCGCTGAGGAGATTGCCATGTTATCCAGAATTTTGATCATGACCGATGCCTCCGAGGCATCCGACCACATGCTCGATTGTGTCAAAAAACTGTGTCATGTCGGCAGCCAGGAGGCCGTGCTGGTCCATGCCATGGATATCGAAAATGTTGGCGGCCTGTACGAGACCCTGAAAACCCGGCTTCTGCCCAAGCTGCAAGCGCAAAAAAAGTCACTGGAGCAGGCCGGATTCGATGTTTCTCTGGAAATCCCCCTGGGCGTTCCCCATCGTGAGGTGGAACGTCTGGCCGCCGAGCATGATATATCAGTCATCGTCGTGGGTTCTCACGGTCATACCCTGATGCGGGACATCATGCTGGGCTCCACCGCCTGTACGCTGCTGCAGAACACCCGCTTTCCGGTATTGCTGGCGCGTCTGGAAATCATCGAAAGTGAAACTGGCCTGAGTTGTGACACGGTTTGTGAAAATCTTTTTCAGCATATACTTTTCCCGACCGATTTTTCCGATACCGCCGAACGGGCCTTTCAGTATCTGGAACACATCGTGGCGGAAACAAAAACTGCCGTGACGCTGCTGCATGTGCAGGACAGGACGCATTTCATCGGCGATCTGAAACAACAGCTGCAGCAATTTGACCAGATCGATCGTGACCGTCTGCAACGCATGCAGCAGCAGTTGCTGCAACGGGGGGCTGCCGGGGTCGACATGGAAATCGCCCATGGCTCGCCGACGGAAATCATCCTGCAGCAGTCACGGAGGGGGGAATTTTCACTGATTTTGATGGGCGCGCAGGGCCGCGGTTTCATAACCGAGATTTTTCAGGGCAGCGTCGCGCATAATATCACCCGGCTGGCACCGCTGCCGGTTTTGTTTATCCCCGCGCTTCGATAATACAGTCTGCGTGATGAAACAGGGATGGTTTTGTTTTTCCTGATTACGTATGACCATCAGCTTGGCTGAAAACCGCAAAACAAAGCCTGTCATCCCGACGTAAGGAGGGATCTTGAAGGTCATCGTCTATGCACGGACGCTGAAGATTTCTCCCGTTGGTCGAAATGACAACGGATTGTCATCTCGACGCAAGGAGAGATCTTACTTCGCTAAGGTTCCCAGGATTCTTACCTCAGGTCGGAATGGTTGGCTGATACCCTTTCTGCGCTCCCAGGCAGAATAGGATGACAGAACAGACAAACGGTGATGATTTGGCTTTGATAATGCGGTTGACATTTCAATAATGGCTGAAGATTGTGGCTAATCAGACTTGAGTTTGTCATGCATTTGCCATACCGTTGCTGCAGGCCTGAATTTACTAGGAGGAGCCAGGTATGATGCAGAAATCAACTGAAAAAGCCGGGGTCGACTGGATCGAAGTCAATGTCACGGATATGCAATGCGGCGGCTGCGAAACGGTCATCGAGGAAGCGCTGATCGTGCTTGACGGGGTGCAAGATGTGTCGGCAGACTATCCGACCGGGAGCGTGAAAGTTGCCTTCGACAGTGAAAAAGCCGCACAGGAAGACATCGAGGAGACGATCGAGGCCAGCGGCTATCATGTGGCTTCCACTGAACCTGTAAAACCAGCCAAACCTGGAAAAAAGCCGGGCTGGCTGAAATTTATCGTCGCCCTGCTGGCAGTCATCGTACTGGTCGTGGTGATGGTCTCGGTTCGCAAGCTGTCCCACCAGTTCAGTCTGCCGGATTTCGATTCCCGGCTCAGCGATGGCATGATACTGATTATCGGTCTGGTCACCGGTCTGCATTGCATCGGCATGTGCGGCGGTTTTGTCATCAGTTATACCGCCCGGGATGCCGGCCAGGGTCGACCGTCGTTTCTCTCGCATCTTCTGTACGGGCTGGGCAAGACCCTGTCCTATGCAATGTTCGGCGCAATGTTCGGCCTGTTGGGTTCGATGATTAGCATCACCCCTTTCATGAAAGGGGTCACCAATATTGCCGCAGGCGGGTTTCTTGTCCTGTTCGGCCTGAATATGCTGGGGTTTTTCAAGATCCTCAGGCACGTGCGGATCAAGCAGCCGAAAAGCCTGACGCGATTTGCCAGTCGGCATCAGCGGCAGTCACGCAGCCCCTTATTCATTGGTTTCTTTACCGGTTTTCTGCTGGGCTGCGGTCCGTTGCAGGCCATGTATGTGCTGGCGGCGGGCAGCAGCGACCCGCTAGTGGGGGCAAAGATCCTCACGCTGTTTGGCCTTGGCACCTTGCCGGCATTGTTCAGCTTCGGTTTTCTGACGCGCTGGATTTCGTCCCAGGCGACACACCGCTTCTTTCAGTTGTCCGGCGTCATATTGATTTTCGTCGGCATGATGATGACCAACAAGGGCCTGATCCGTACCCAATCCGGTTATGACTTTCAATCCATCAAGGAAAGAATCATGCTGGAAATGCAACAAATGGATTGACCGCAACATCAGCAAAAAAATTCTCACTAACACGGAGACGAGCCTATGTTTACCAGCATCAATAAAATCACGCAATATGGGTTGCTGAGCTGCGCTCTGACAGCACTACCCGCAAGCGCGGAAACTTCGGCACAAGCAACGCCAATGCAGCACAAGGGGCATCAGGCACAGCTCGCGCCGGGAGGCTTGACGGAAGCAGGCACCGACATGTTCGCCACCATACAGGAAGTCATCGCCAGGTTGAATGCAGACCCCGATACCGACTGGTCGAAAGTCGATCTGGAGGCGCTGCGCCGGCATTTGCGTGATATGTTCGAATTTTCCTATAACGTCGACGTACTTTCCCGGCAGCCCATGGAAAAAGGTGTGAAAATCCTCGTCAAAGCCACCAACCCTCGTGCGGACAAGGCCCTTGCCAGGGTTTTGAAGGCGCATCCGATGATGCTGAAAATGGAAACCGGCTGGACCATGGAGTCACGGCGGCAAAAGGATGGCTATGAAATAACGGTCACCACCAGCAAGCCATCCGAGGTCGACAAAATCCGGGGCCTTGGCTATATCGGTATACTGGCCTTCGGCAGTCATCATCAGGCGCACCACTGGGCCATGGCGAATGGCCGCAATCCGCATCAGGCCATGCATCGGCAATAGTGTTTTCATGGCCATGATTCTGTGTGGGAATGCAGCAGTCGACGCTTTGCTGCAAGGAACGAGTACATCATTAATTTTCCTTCTACGTATGTAGAAGCAACGAACAATCCCAGGGTTGACGTCTGTCAAGCACTGTGAGCATGGTCCCTTATGCGTTCCCCGGATGCCGCTGACGCAGCATCCAGGCTATCGCCTGTTTTTTTGAAGTCGGCAGGTAATATTTCAAACGTAGCCCGGATGAAGGGTGCGGAATCCGGGAAAAGCCTGGAATCAGAAAATATTCGTAACTACTCG
>JANEMG010000127.1 GCA_024511045.1 Gammaproteobacteria bacterium
GGCCTTTCCAGTCCGGTCCCGGCGGTCTTCGTTCAGCGTCCTAGACGCTGGCCTTCAGAGTCGCCGGGGCGGAACTGGAAGTCTCGCCGGATACAGCGGAGACCTCGGCATCATGGTTCTTCAGGATGCGTTCCGGGCAGGTGCGAACGTGCGTGTAATAGAGCGGCAGTCCGACCAGCACGAACCCGCCGACCAGATTGCCAAGTACGGTCGGCAGTTCGTTCCAGACGATGTAGTCCATGAAGGTGAAGCCGCCGCCCATGATCATGGAGAACGGGAACAGGAACATGTTCACGATGGAGTGCTCGAAGCCCATGAAGAAGAACAGCATGATCGGCATCCACATCGCGGCCATCTTGCCGGTGGCAGAAGTGGAGATCATCGCGCCGACGACGCCCATCGAAACCATCCAGTTGCATAACATGCCGCGGATGAAAATGGTAAACCAGCCACCCAGGCCGTGGGCCTTGTAACCCAGAGTCCGGGCTTCACCGATATTGCCGACCTTGGTGGCAATAGCGCCGCCATCGGTGTTGTAGCCATAGGTCAGGATGAACGACATCATGAAAGCCACGGTCAGTGCGCCGGCAAAGTTGCCGATGAACACCAGACCCCAGTTGCGCAGTACCTGGGCAAAGGTCACGCCTGGACGTCTGTCGAGCAGAGCCAGCGGCACCAGCGTGAACACGCCGGTCAACAGGTCAAACTTCATCAGGTAGAGCATGATGAAGCCAACCGGGAACAATACTGCGCCAAGCAGTGGCGAGCCGGTCTTGACAGCCACGGTAATCGCGAAAATAGCGGCGAGAGCAAGAATGGCCCCCGCCATAAAAGCACGGATCAGGGTGTCTTTCGCGGACATATAGACCTTGGACTCCCCTTGATCGACCATTTTGGTAACGAACTCACTAGGATCTAGATAGGACATGGATATTACCTCTTCTTCAGTTGCATCAGATGTATCATAAGGGTGCGTTGCCTGGCGAAAACAAGGGTCAAGGCCCGACCAACAGCAGTCTTTCCAGCAATCCTAGCAATATACATGCCATATTTATATTATATTGTTTTTATTCTATTTATTCTGTCATTCACACCTCGTCACGTGAATAATTAGCGCCGATATGGTGCGAACCGGGCGTAGGCGCCCCAGGATTAATCGCCTCGTATGTTAATTGGGGCGTTCTGCCGCAGCTCAGCGAATTTCTGATTTCTTGAATATGGATATAATTCTACGATCTTTCCCATACTCTGCGCGTGAATGCATAGGGTGACGCTCCCGCAACACGAGGACGCAGAGCATCCTCCAGAGCGTGTTCCCACGCGGAGCGTGGGAGCAATCCAGGGACTCGACACATCGACTGCGGCATAACAGAGGCATCGACCTGTGCCGTGCCCGGAATAATTTCTGCGCTATAATACCGGCCAGCATTCCCCTCAGCTACCCCGGGAACAATCCGGTTTCTCAGGAAGACCCATGAAAAAACTGCTGTTTCAATTCGACACCGACCTCTACCCGGCGGTTTTCGACACTGTGGTCGGTTATGACGGCGGCGCCGACCATGTCATTGGCCACGGCGGGCTGACGCCGGAGAATGTCGGCCCGCTGGTGGACGGCACGATTTTCACCCGTCCGCCCAAGGAGAAAAAAAACACCGCCATCTTCATCGGCGGCAGCGACATGCTGGCCGGTCAGGCACTGCTTGCCGCGGTGCAGAAGAAGTTTTTTCCCGGCTTCCAGGTTTCCGTGATGCTGGACAGCAATGGCAGCAACACCACGGCTGCCGCCGGCGTGGCCACCCTGGCGAAAAACAGCACCCTGGCCGGCAAGAAAGCCGTGGTGCTGGCCGGAACGGGACCGGTCGGCCAGCGGGTCGCTGCACTGCTGGCCCTGCAGGGCGCCGATGTCTTCCTGACCTCGCGGGAAATGCAGCGCGCCGTAAACGCCTGCCAGGCCATGCAGGAACGCTTCGGCGTGCAGATCACACCACTGGAAGCCGGTGACAATGCCGCCCGGTGTGAGGCCATTGCCGATGCGCAGATCGTCTTTGCCGCGGGGGCAGCGGGCATCGAGCTGCTGCAGGCCGAACAGTGGCAGGACAACCCGCACATCGAACTGCTGATGGATGCCAACGCGGCGCCGCCAGCCGGCATCGGCGGCATCGACAGCATGGATCGGGGCATCGAACGGCATGGCAAGATCGTCTGGGGCGCCATCGGCTTCGGGACATTGAAGCTGGCCGTGCACAGGGCCTGCATCGCGCAGCTGTTCACCAGCGACACCCAGACTCTCGATGCCGAGGAGATCTTCGCCCTGGCCCGGGACATGGCCTGACCCTGCATCCTGTCGATACCGGCCAATTTTCCCTTGGACAGATCCTTCGCTACTGCACCACGGCCATTGCTGCGCGGCATGCGCCAGGATGCGCTGAAGATCTTTAAAGCCGGCATTGCCGCCGCCGACCCGAAGCAATGCGTGGCCCGTTGCCTGGCCGAGGACGGACAGCGCCTGCAGATTGCCCTGGATGCCTACGGAACCGGGAAAACACGCACCGGCACCTGGCAGAAGATCCATGTCATCGCCTTTGGCAAGGCCGCCTGCGGCATGGCCGAAGCCGTCCGGGGAATCGTTCCGGAGCAAATGTTCGCAGGTCCTGGCATCGCCGTCAGCAACTACCAGAACCGCAAACCTGTGCAGAATTTCACGGTGCTGGGCGCAGGTCACCCACTCCCCGACATGGCCGGCCTGAAAGCAGCCAGACAGGTCGCTGCGCGAGTCGAAGCCGCCCAACGCGGCGAACTGGTGCTGGTGCTGGTGAGCGGCGGCGGTTCGGCCCTGCTGCCCTGCCCCATTTCCCCGGTGACACTGAAGGAAAAGATCGCCACGACTGAATTATTACTCGCCTGCGGCGCCGATATCGGAGAGATCAACTGCGTGCGCAAGCACCTGTCCCGACTGAAGGGCGGCCGCCTGGCGGAAAAGGCGGCACCGGCCGACCTGCATGCCCTGCTGCTTTCCGATGTCATCGGCGACGACCCGGGGACCATTGCCAGCGGCCCCACCGTCCCTGACGACAGCCGCTTTCTGGATGCCATCGCCGTGTTTACTTCAAGGAATGTTTGGGATAAAGTACCTGCCAGTGTGCGTGAGCTGTTGCTGAAAGGCTCCCGGGGGGAGCTTCCAGAGACGCCGAAAACCGGCGACCACATCTTCGACCGGACCGGCTATACCATCATCGGCAGCAATGCCCTCAGCATATCCGCCTGCCGGAATGCCGCCGATCAGCTGCATTATGCCGTACGGCTGTACAGCGACAGACTCTGCGGCGAGGCGCGACATGCGGCGGAAAAACTGGTCTTGCATGCCCGGTCCCCGCTGCAGAAAGGCATCTCCCGGCCCGTCGCCATCGTGGCCGGCGGCGAAACGACGGTGACACTGCAGGGCGACGGACGCGGCGGACGCAACCAGGAAATGGCACTGGCCTTCGTCATCGCCGCAGAAAAGTATGCCCTCGACGCCGACTGGATCTTCCTCAGCGGCGCTACCGACGGCCAGGACGGCCCGACCGATGCCGCCGGCGGAATGGTCGATACCGGCAGCCTGGAGCGCATGCAGGCCGCGGGAATCGACCCGAAGGCCTCGCTGGCCAACAATGATTCCCACACGGCACTGCGCAGCTCCCGGGATCTACTGCATACCGGCGCCACCGGCACCAATGTCGCCGACCTGCAACTGCTGCTCATCCACCCGAATTTTGATAAAAACTCTTGAATGGAGAATGAAATGTTTAGCAAATCCATGACCATCGCCGAATTTGACGATGAACTGGCCCAGGCAATCTCGGCCGAACAGCGCCGCCAGGAAGACCATATCGAGTTGATTGCCTCGGAAAACTATGCCAGCCCCAGAGTGCTGGAAGCGCAGGGCTCGGCCTTGACCAACAAATATGCCGAGGGCTATCCCGGCAAGCGCTATTACGGCGGCTGTGAATTCGTCGACCAGGTCGAACAACTGGCCATCGACCGGGTCAAGGAACTGTTCGGCGCCGATTATGCCAACGTCCAGCCGCATTCCGGCTCCCAGGCCAACATGGCCGTGTTCATGGCCCTGATCCAGCCGCACGACACCATCCTGGGTCTCAGCCTGGCCGATGGCGGACACCTGACCCATGGCGCGAAACCGAATTTCTCCGGAAAGATCTACAATTCCGTGCAATACGGCCTGGACCCCGATACCGGTATCATCGATTACGACCAGGTTGCCGAACTGGCCCGCGAGCACAAGCCAAAAATGATCGTCGCCGGTTTCTCCGCCTATTCCAGGGTGGTTGACTGGGCCCGCTTCCGGGAAATCGCCGATGAAGTGGGCGCCTACCTGTTCGTCGACATCGCGCATGTCGCGGGACTGGTCGCCGCCGGCATCTATCCCAACCCGGTACCCTATGCCGACATCGTCACCAGCACCACCCACAAGAGCCTGCGCGGCCCGCGCGGCGGCATCATCTTCTGCAAGAGCAACCCGGACCTGGAGAAGAAGCTCAACTCGATGATCTTCCCGGGCATACAGGGCGGCCCGCTGATGCATGTCATCGCCGCCAAGGCCGTGGCCTTCAAGGAGGCGATGCAGCCCGAATTCAAGACCTACCAGCAGCAGGTGGTAAAAAACGCCCAGGCCATGGCTGAAGTGTTCAGCAGGCGCGGCTACGACATCGTTTCCGGCGGCACCGACAACCATCTGCTGCTGGTCTCGCTGATCGCCAGGGGCATCACCGGCAAGGCGGCGGACGCGGCCCTGGGCAAGGCGCATATCACCGTCAACAAGAACGCCGTGCCCAATGACCCGGAATCGCCCTTCGTCACCAGCGGCATCCGCGTCGGCACACCCGCCCCGACCTCGCGGGGCTTCAAGGAAGCGGAAGTCCGCCAGATCGCCGAATGGATGTGCGATGTCATGGACAACCTGGACGATGACAGCGTCATCGCCGCCGTGCGGGACAAGGTCTCCCTGTTGTGCTCACGCTTTCCTGTCTATAGCGAAGATTGATAAAGACCGGAAAAATGCCTGCCCCGTCGATCCGGGGCGGGCATTTTTCGTTTCCGGCAGCCTCTAAACTATTTATTTTCAGGAGACATCATGTCCGATATCGAAATTGCCCAGCAGGCAAAAATGCAGCCGATCATCGATCTGGCCCGGGACAGATTCGGCATCGCCGCCGAACACCTGGCCCCCTATGGCCACTACAAGGCCAAGCTATCCCTGGAGTATGTCAACAGCCTCGGCGAGCAACCCGACGGCAAGCTGATCCTGGTCACCGCCATCAGCCCGACGCCGGCCGGCGAAGGCAAGACCACCACCACGGTCGGACTGGGCGATGCCATGAACCGCCTGGGCAAAAAAACCATCATGTGCCTGCGCGAACCGTCGCTGGGTCCCTGCTTCGGCATGAAGGGCGGCGCCGCCGGCGGCGGCTGGTCCCAGGTCGTGCCCATGGAAGACATCAACCTGCATTTCACCGGTGACTTTCACGCCATCGGCGTGGCGCACAACCTGCTTTCGGCATTGCTCGACAACCATATCAACCATGGCAATGCCCTGGACATCGACCCCCGCAGAATCCAGTGGAAACGGGTCGTGGACATGAACGACCGGGCCCTGCGCAGAATCGTCGTGGGCATGGGCGGCCCGGCCAACGGCTACCTGCGCGAAGACGGCTACGATATCGTCGTGGCATCGGAAATCATGGCGATACTGTGCCTGGCGACGGACCGCGCAGATCTGAAACAGCGCCTGGGCCGTATTATCATCGGCTACAAGAGCGACCGGATCACGCCGGTCTACGCCAGCGACCTGAATGCCCAGGGCGCCATGGCGGCGCTGCTGAAAGACGCCATCAAACCCAACCTGGTGCAGACTCTGGAAAACAATATCGCCATCATCCATGGCGGCCCCTTCGCCAATATCGCGCATGGCTGCAATACCGTCACGGCCACCCGCACCGCGTTGAAACTGGCCGATTATGCAATCACCGAAGCCGGTTTCGGCGCCGACCTGGGGGCGGAAAAATTCATCGACATCAAATGCCGCAAGTCCGGTCTGCGACCATCCGCGGTGGTGCTGGTGGCCACCGTCAGGGCGCTGAAATTTCATGGCGGCGTGGATGCCAGGAGCCTGGACAGCGAAAACCTGCAGGCCCTGGAAAAGGGCCTCGCCAACCTGGAAAGACATTACCGCAACGTCACCGACCACTATGGCCTGCCCTGCGTGATCTGCATCAACCATTTCAGCTTCGACAGCGATGCCGAAATCGCGCTGCTGCAGGAAACATGCCAGGCATTGGGGGCTAAGTGCGTCGTCTCCCGGCACTGGGCCGAAGGCGGCGCCGGCGCCGAGCAGCTTGCCCGTGAAGTCATTTCCGTCGTGGACGAACATGAACCGGGGTGCAATTTCCTCTACCCCGAGGACATGGAGCTGTGGCGGAAGATCGAAACCATCGCCAGGAAAATCTATGGCGCGGACGGCATCTCGGCGGACGCCAAGGTCAGGCAGCAGCTCGCGGCGTGGCAGCAAGACTACGGCCACCTGCCGATCTGCATGGCCAAGACGCAGATGTCCTTCTCCACCGACCCGACCGTGCGGGGCGCGCCATCGGGCCATACGGTGGAAATCAGCGAAGTCAGGCTGGCCAATGGCGCGGGGTTCATCGTCGCCATCGCCGGCAACATGATGACCATGCCGGGCCTGCCGAAAACTCCCGCCGCGGAAAGAATAGACCTGTCCGACGACGGCGTCATTACCGGTCTGTTTTGACCCTGCTGTTTCCTGTATCGTTACCGCCATTCAACAAATAACGTAACTAGTTAGCATCTATAAACACCCATCCATGTGGTGTTTATAGAAAGAAAACAGCAAATGCGATTGGCTGTTTTATTCATAATCAATGCCTTGTGGGCA
>JANEMG010000128.1 GCA_024511045.1 Gammaproteobacteria bacterium
GCGTTATGCTTCCTCCAGGTTTTGCGTGAGCCAGTCGTTCAATATCTGGCGGGTTCGGAACAAAGGATAACTCCTTTTTGGAATATAATCACATGGTACCCGACATCTGGTCCATTCCGACCTGTTTAGCGGGTTACCGGAAAAAAAATATGCCATTATCGTCAGCAATCCACCCTATGTCGCCAGGGCCGAGTGGCAGCAATTGCCAACGGAATACTTTGCCGAGCCAGAAATGGGTTTCGATGGCGGCGAGGATGGCCTGGACCTGGTCATCAGGATTCTGGCCCAGGCTGAAAAATACCTGTGCAATCACGGCATTCTGGTGGTCGAGGTGGGCAGCAGTGCGGAGACGCTGTAGAACCGCTTTCCGGAGGTGCCATTCTATTGGCTGGACTTCGAACGTGGCGGGGATGGCGTATTCCTGTTGACCGCCCAGCAGGTGCAGCAATTCACGCCCGTTTTTCAGAGCGCATTGTAACCGGGCCTGGCGCTCCATTTCGAAGGCCTGTCCAGGTCACTGCTCAACAAGAGCTTCTGTATAGGGTAGAATGAGCGCTGCATCATTCATCGAAACACGCTGTTCAACTTGCGAATAAAAACAAACCAATGTCTGGAAATTCAATCGGAAAGTTATTTACCGTCACCACCTTCGGGGAAAGCCATGGCCCTGCCCTGGGTTGCATCGTCGATGGCTGCCCTCCCGGTTTGGCGCTGACGGAGGCGGATATTCAGCTGGACCTGGATCGTCGGCGACCAGGCAAATCCAGGCATACCACGCAGCGCCGGGAGCCGGATCAGGTGAAAATACTCTCTGGTGTCTTTCAGGGAGTCACCACCGGCACGCCCATAGGGATGGTGATCGAAAATGTCGACCAGCGCTCCAAGGACTATTCAAAAATAGCCGAGAGCTTCCGTCCAGGCCATGCCGACTACACCTACCAGCACAAGTATGGTTTTCGCGACTATCGGGGAGGAGGGCGCTCGTCGGCCAGAGAAACCGCGATGCGCGTCGCCGCAGGCGCCATCGCCAAGAAATATCTGCAGGAACATGCCGGTGTAGGGATCCGCGGCTATCTGGCCCAGTTGGGTCCCATCGCACTCGATGCCGTGAATTGGGACAGCATCGAAGAAAATGTGTTTTTCTGCCCCGACCCGAGCAAGGTGGAGGAACTGGAAAATTACATGGATGCCCTGCGCAAGGAAGGGAATTCCGTCGGCGCCAAGGTCAAAGTCGTCGCAACAGGCGTGCCCCCTGGCCTGGGGGAGCCGATCTTCGATCGCCTTGATGCCGATCTGGCCCAGGCATTGATGAGCATCAATGCGGTCAAGGGCGTCGAAATCGGCGATGGTTTTGCCTGTGTCGCCAGCAAAGGCACCGATTTCCGGGATGAAATCACCCCGGAAGGGTTTCTCAGCAATCATGCCGGCGGCATCCTTGGCGGCATTTCCAGTGGCCAGGATATCGTCGCCAGCATTGCCCTGAAGGCGACCTCCAGCCTGCGGCTGCCGGGCAAAAGCATCAATCTGCACGGCGAAGCCGTCGAGGTGGTTACCGAGGGCAGGCACGATCCCTGCGTGGGCATTCGCGCCACACCGATCGCCGAAGCGATGATGGCCATTGTCCTGATGGACCATCTGCTGCGGCATCGGGCGCAAAACTGCGATGTCGATGCCGGGCTGCCGATACTCCGATAACCGCCGGCGATGCAGGCAATCCGCATTCCCTACTGGCGGCTGTCGGGATTTTATCTGTTCTATTTCGCGACCCTGGGCAGCTTTCTGCCCTTCTGGAGCCTGTTTCTCGAAGCGACGGGTTTCAATCCCGTAGAAATCGGGGAATTGTCGGCATTGCTGGTCGGCACGAAAATCATCGCCCCCAATTTGTGGGGATGGATTGCCGACCATACCGGCAGGAGCATGCGCATCATCCGCATCGCGTCCCTGGCTGCGGCCTGCCTGTTTGTCGGATTTCTGATGGACAATTCCTATCTGTGGTTCGCCTGGGTGACGGTCGCCTTCAGTTTTTTCTGGAATGCCGCGCTGCCCCAGTTCGAGGCGGTCACGTTGTTTCACCTGCGGCAGCAGAGCCACCGCTACAGTCAAATCAGACTCTGGGGCTCGGTGGGCTTCATCGTTGCGGTGGTCGGCATAGGGCGATTGCTGGAGTCTTATGACATTGCCTCGCTGCCCTATGTCATCATCGCCCTGCTGGTTTCCATCTGGCTGATTTCATTACTGACGCCTGAAGCCGCGATCATGCCCCATGGCGATGACCAGGTCGGCATTTTCGGCATCATCGGCAGATCCGAGGTGCTCGCCTTTTTCTGCGTCTATCTGCTGCTGCAGCTTGCCCACGGACCCTACTATGTGTTCTTTTCCATCTATTTGCATGATTTCCAATATTCGACGTCGATCATTGGTTTTCTCTGGGCACTGGGCGTCATTGCGGAAATCTGTCTGTTCCTGGTGATGCGCCGCCTGTTGAAGCTGTTTTCTCTCAGACAGATTTTGCTGGCCAGTATACTGTTGAGTGTCGGCCGCTGGCTGCTGATTGCCTGGAAAGCGGACCATCTGGCGCTGCTGTTGTTCGCCCAGTTGCTGCATGCAGCGACTTTTGGCGCCGCCCACGTGGTTGCCATCCATCTGGTGCATGATTATTTCGGCAGCCGTCACCAGGGCAAAGGACAGGCATTGTACAGCAGCCTGAGCTTCGGACTGGGTGGCATGCTGGGCAGTCTGTACAGCGGTTACCTGTGGGAATCTTATGGGCCGCAGGTTGTCTATTCCCTGGCCGCGCTGGCCAGCAGCATCGCTTTTATTTTCGCGGCAATCTGGATCGGCAGGGCGCGCAAGCAGGAAAAAGCGGCTATTATATAGACAATTCAGGCTTATTCATTCAGTCCTTAATAAGGAAGAACAGTGTTCGAACTCGTGAAAAGCGGCGGCTGGTTGATGCTGCCCATTATTTTATGTTCCATCGTTGCCATGGCGATCATTTGCGAACGGCTCTGGTCGCTGAAAAAAAACAAGGTCCTGCCGCCGGACCTGGTCCCGCAGGTATGGGCTCTGGCGCGGGAAAACAAACTGGATGCCGTCACCATACGCCGCCTGAAAACCAGTTCGCCCCTTGGCGCCATTCTTGCCGCCGGCCTTGGCAACAGTCGCCATGGCCGGGAGATCATGAAGCAGAGCATCGAGGATGTGGGCCGCCAGGCGGCGCACGAACTGGAGAGGTTTCTCAATACCCTGGGCACCATTGCCTCGATTACTCCCTTGCTGGGCTTGCTGGGCACCGTGGTGGGAATGATCAAGGTGTTCGCGGCGATCATGACCCATGGCGTCGGCGACCCGGGCATACTTGCCGGCGGCATTTCAGAGGCATTGATCACTACCGCGGCCGGATTGACGGTGGCAATACCGAGCCTGATGTTCCATCGCTATTTTGAAGGGCTGGTGGATGAGTATGTCCTGAATATGGAAGAGGAAGCACTGAAATTGATCGATGTCATGCACGGCGATCGCGAGGAAGAATAATGAATTTTCGCCGCAGGAGAATGAAGACCGTGGAAATCACGTTGACGCCAATGATCGATGTGGTTTTCCTGCTGCTGATCTTTTTTATGGTGACCACGACTTTCAACCGGGAAACCGAACTGAAAATCAAGCTTCCCGAGGCGGAGGGTACGGAAAAAACAGAACAGCAGAAAGTGATCGAACTGACCATCGATGCCGATGGCGTTTATTACATCAACCAGCACCAGTTGATCAATCAAAAATTGTCGACCCTGAGAAAAGCGCTGCTGGAAGCGGCGGGGAATTCCCGCAACCTGCCGTTCATTATCAATGCCGATGCGAAAACGCCGCATCAATTCGTCATCAGTGCCTTGGATATAGCCGGGCAAATCGGTTTCACCCGGATCACCTTTACCGCGAAGGCGCCGTCCCGCCAGTAGTCGCCGCATTGAACCACTGCCGCACCCGGTCAAGGGCACAACGTTGAGCAAGCACAGGCTGGAGCAATGGCTGAATGGCCTGTGGTATGGCAGCAGACTGAAAGTTCTCTGGCTGCTGCCGTGCACCGGCCTCTATCTGCTGGGCATCACTTTGCGCCGGTTTTTTTATCGGACCGGCCTGTTGACCGTCAATGTTTTGCCGGTGCCAGTCATCATCGTCGGAAATATCACCGTTGGCGGTACCGGCAAGACGCCGCTGATCATCTGGCTTGCCCGGTTCCTGAAAAACGCCGGCTACCAGCCGGGCATCGTCAGCCGGGGCTATGGCGGGACTGCCCGGCAATGGCCGCAATGGGTGACACCGGACAGCGACCCGCACAGCAGCGGTGACGAGGCGTTGTTGATCGCCCGGCAGACGGGGTGTCCCACGGCAGTGGGTCCTTCACGCGCAGCCGCCGGAAGAATGCTGCTGCAGCGAGCTGGATGCGATGTCATCCTGTCTGATGATGGCCTGCAGCATTATGCACTGCACAGGGATATCGAGATTGTCGTGATCGATGCTGCACGGCGCCTTGGCAATGGTTTTTGTCTGCCGGCAGGGCCGCTGCGCGAGCCGGCACGTCGTTTGCAGCAGGTGGACCTGGTCATAAGCAACGGGGGCAGGGCGGGGCAACATGGATTCGTCATGCAGGTGCATGCCGAATACGCAGTCAATCTGCTCACCGCTGAACAGAGAGAACTACACCACTTTGCCCGGCAACCCTGCCATGCACTCGCCGGCATCGGCAATCCCGGGCGATTCTTCCATCTGCTCCGCGAGCATGGCATCGATTGCCGGCAGCATATTTTTCCCGATCATTATCATTACCATTCAGAGGACATCTGTTTTGCCGATCAGATGCCGGTGCTGATGACCGAAAAGGACGCCGTGAAATGCCATGATTTTGCGACGGACAGGCATTGGTATATACCGATAGAAGCTGAACCACAACCCGAATTTGCCGCCAGTCTCTTGAATCTGCTGGTTTCCCGATGCAACGGGACAGCTGAACGCGTTAACGATGCTGTCGATTGAGCGTCTCTGACCATTGCCAAAAACAACGTATTCGTCGACTGCCAGCACGGTATAATATTCCTGACACAGCGACATTCAGAACAGTATCCGCCTCATCCGTCGGAGCGGGGCAGTTTTCAATACCGAATTTGCTGAATTGTATAAGCCTGTTGAAATCAGGCCATTCATAAGGAGAAAAACGTGGATAAAAAATTACTGGATATTCTCGCATGCCCGTTGTGCAAGAGTCCTCTGATCTACAAAAAAGAACAGCAGGAACTGATCTGCAAAGCCGACCGGCTGGCCTTCCCCATTCGTGACGACATACCGGTCATGCTGGAAGATGAAGCCAGAAAATTGACCCTGCAGGAATACGACGCATTGTCCTGATATGTCTGTCCCCTTCAAAGTGGTCATCCCGGCGCGTTATGCTTCGACCCGGCTGCCTGGCAAACCCTTGCTGGATATTGCCGGAAAGCCGATGATATTGCATGTTTGCGACCGCGCGCTGCAGGCCAATGCCGAGCAGGTCATCGTCGCCACCGACGATGACAGAATTTTCAAGGCTGTGCGAAGTGCCGACGTCGAAGCGGTGATGACGCGGCCTGATCATCACAGCGGCACCGAGAGAATAGCGGAAGTCGCGAAAAAATATTCCTGGCGCGATTCCGATATCATCGTCAATCTGCAGGGTGACGAACCCTTGCTGCCGCCGGCTTATATTCAGGATGTCGCAGCTGCACTGGCACTTCAGCAACAGGCAGGCATCGCCACGCTGGCCGCGCCCATCGAGGATCCAGCAGAAGTGTTCAATGCCAATGCCGTGAAAGTCGTCGTCGATGGCAATGGCTATGCACTGTATTTCAGCCGCGCACCGATTCCCTGGGACCGGGATCACTTTGACAGCAACCAGCAGACGCTGGCCGATACCAGCCAATACCTGCGGCATATCGGCCTGTATGCCTACCGGACCGGTTTTCTTCAGCGCTATGTGACCTGGCCTGCATCGATGCTGGAAAAAATCGAGGCATTGGAACAATTGCGCATACTTTGGCAGGGAGAGGCAATTCTCGTGAAAACGCTCCCAACAGCGCCTCTCGCCGGAGTGGACACCCCGGCGGATTTGCAACGGGTCATCAACATCCTTAAGCAAGGTGTTTGATGTTTCAGTTATTCCAGAGGGAGAACACAACATGATCAACAGATTGACAGGAATTCTTTCATTACTGCTGCTGCTCAATGGCTGCTCGACCATGCAGGTCAATGTCGATTACGATCAAACAGTAACATTCGACAATCTGCAAAGCTACGCCTGGGTGCCAGGAACGCCGGAAAAATCCAACAATCCCAAACTGGATTCCGATACATTGCTGCATGACCGCATCCAGGGAGCCATCAACAGCTGGTTGTCAGTCCATGGCTACCAACAGAAACCGCTGCAGCAGGCGGACTTTCTGGTTGCCTACCGGGTCATCGTCGAAGACAAAACCAGCGTGACAGTACTGAACGATTATTATGGCTACCCGATGGGCTGGCGCTACGGTTATTACCGGCCCTATGGCACCCAGCGAACCTACGTCTACGATTATCAGCAGGGCACCATCATCATCGACATCGTCGACCCGAAAACCCGCAAGCTGATGTGGCGTGGCTCGGCCAGCGACGAAGTCCGTGAAAAGACAACGCCGGAAAAAAGGCAGCAGAAAATCACCGAAGCAGTCGATGCCATTCTGAAAAACTTTCCACCGGGAAAAAAATAATCGAAAGAGGTAAATGCAAAACTCGAAAAACCAGTGAATTTTTTGGCTAACTGGCGCCAAAACAAGGGGATAAGGAGGGGCGTGTCTGGTGCCTATTTGTTATGATAGGCGCTCCAAAACTCAAT
>JANEMG010000440.1 GCA_024511045.1 Gammaproteobacteria bacterium
TGGATAACCATGGCGTTATGCTTCCTCCAGGTTTTGCGTGAGCCAGTCGTTCAATATCTGGCGGGTTCGGAACAAAGGATAGCTCCTTTTTGGAATATAATCACATGGTACCCGACACGTCTGGGGCACCAATAGGTTGTCAAAGGCCGAGTCGATTTTGGGGACTGGGATGTCCCAAAATCTATCACGAGGCCGAAGACACGCTTGTTAGGGGTGAGTAGTTACAATTTTACCAAAAAGGGAAACTCCCGGTTCAGATTTCCATCTATTGTTAACCTGGCATCGCCTGATATCGGTGCCGGGTTAATATTTGCGTAGAAAACCTTTCCGTGACAGCATTTGCCCAACCCTGACAACAAATCACCCGACAACCATGACAAAAGACAATCCTCCGCAGCCGGAAGAGATCAAGCTGCACCAGAAATCCCGCCTTCTCGCCATCTGTTTTTCCGATGGCCAAAGTTTTCGCCTGCCCTGCGAATACCTGCGAGTCCATTCTCCTGCAGCCGAAGTAGCGGCCAGCGATATGCCTGAAACCGGCAAGGAAGATGTGAACATCGTCAGTCTGGAGCCCCAAGGCAGTTACGCCCTGCGCATCGAATTCGACGATGGGCATGATACCGGCATCTATTCCTGGGAACGTCTCTATGATCTGGGAAAGCATCAGGAAGAATACTGGCAGGCTTATCTGGACAGGCTGAAAGCACATGGCATGGATCGCAGGGAGGTTGCCGAAAATGCCGGAGAGCCCGAAACCTTGTCCCTGACCATCATGTACTTCAATTACCTGGTCAACAAGCTGGGAATCCAGCAGGAAAAAATATCACTGCCTGCAAGCCGGGTTAAAACGGTCCAGGATCTGCTCAAGGCATTGGCCATACGCAAGCTGGAACGGGGTTATCTGCTGGCCGAGGACAACGTGCGAGTTACCGTGAACCGCCAGTTTTCCGAGCCTTTCACGGTGCTGGAAAACGGCGATGAAGTGGGCATCGTTCCCAATTCCCCGAATCCCCCCGCACCACCCAAGACCTGACCACCGGCCACCATGCCGATCATCCACAGCAGATTCTCACCGGCATGGTGGCTGCCCGGCCATCACCTTCCCACCCTCTGGCCAAGCCTGTTCCGACATCGCCCGGACATTCCTCTGGTGCGGGAGCGGGTAGAACTGGCGGACGGGGATTTTCTCGATCTCAGCTGGTGCGGCCAGGATGACAGACCCATTGTGATGCTGCTGCACGGTTTGGAAGGCAACCTGCACTCCCACTACGCCAGGCCATTGCTGAAATTGCTCAGCGATGCAGGCTATCTTGCCTGCATGATGCATTTTCGCGGCTGCAGCGGTGAACCCAACCGGCTGCCGCGCAGCTATCACAGCGGTGACAGCCCGGAACTGCAGACAATTGCCGAACATATCCATCACAGCAGACGGCGGTCAGTGTTCGCTGTTATCGGCTTCTCCCTGGGCGCCAACGTGCTGCTCAAGTGGCTGGGAGAACAGGGAGAAAAAGCGTCAGTGGAACGTGCGATGGCGGTCTCGGTCCCCTTTCTGCTGAACGAGGCGGCTGATCGTCTGGATCAGGGCTTTTCACGCCTTTATCAGCACCACCTGCTGAACAGTCTGAAAAGGAAATACCGGGAAAAATTCAGCCGCATGCCTTCTCCCCTGAATGTCGACCTGAACAAAATCCGCAACTTCCGGCAGTTCGACGAGCAGGTCACCGCGCCACTGCATGGTTTCGCCGGCGCCGATGACTACTACCGGCGCTGCAGCTGCCGCCAGTTTATTCCGTCCATACGCAAATCCACCTTGATTCTGCATGACCGGCACGACCCCTTCATGTGGCCACATACACCCCCAGAGGAAGATGAACTGCCGGAAAACGTGGTTCTTGAACTCACTCACGGCGGCGGTCATGCCGGGTTCGTATGCGGCAACATGCCAGCCAGCCCCTGTTACTGGACGGGCCATCGCCTGCTGGAATGGCTGAAGAGCCCATCCTGAAGGCTGTTTCGACAAAACCATTAACCCGGCGACCAAATATGTCGCCCTCAGTGCTTCAAACAGGGCGCGTATCAAGGCGTGGCT
>JANEMG010000129.1 GCA_024511045.1 Gammaproteobacteria bacterium
TTTTCAGAACTGCTTCTTTTCTCTCTTTCGGATAACGCATTTCAGTTGCTCTCATGCCCCGTCGGGAATTCATTTAGAATTCCATTTTATAGGATGGACATCTATCCTGACAGAGGGGGGTATCCGCCACATCAGACGAGCAGTTGTATGTTTTATGTACATTGATGGCCCAGCGACGTGTTGGCAATCGTCCCGGAAGAATCGAGCCAAGAGCCGTCAAAAAAAGGTCGAAACCTTATCCTTTGGTCACCGTCACAAGGGATAAGGCACGTGAAAATGTACGAAAATTCGGTCACCTGAAAAAGCTTAAATTAAGTGCCACTCTGGTCAGTTACCGTATATGATTTTGAAACACGTTCACAGGTGCAAAACAAGATAAATAAAGGCGCTATCTCGTCCTACGACAAACTGAAATATAACGACGATGGCTCTGTTGATTTATATTTTGGCCCCGAATTTTGGCCCCGAAGCACCAAAAGGGCTGGAAAGCAACTGGGTCCAGACAATACCTCATCGTGGTTGGTGGGTCTGGTTTCGTTTTTATAGCCCGAAAGAAGCCTTCTTAGACAAGTCCTGGCAACTTAAAGACTTTGAGCGTGTCAATTAGTGTTGGCTCTCCGATCGCCAGGAGGTTGCCTACGGCCTGATTGGGTAACCGAGAGGGGCAACTATCCCCCAATCCCTACACCACCCTGCATGCGGCTCCGCACAGGGCTATTCATCAGCCTTGATGAAATGCAATCCAGCCATGCCTGATCGATGGCAGTATTCTTGCCGTCATCCTCTATGTCGGTCACTGCGCCGGCCAATATTTCGAAGTGCTGAAATTTATTGATTTCAGGCTGGCTCTGTCTGGCTTGGCATATAGTTCGAAAAATTATAATTATAATTATATTTGATAATCATTTGCATTTAGATTGATGCGTGGGTTATCATAACGCCTTTTATTTTTTAAGGGGAGTATAACCATGAACAGTTTGTTACGATCATCCCTGGCACTCCTTGTGCTGGGAGTTTTCTGCAGCACCGCAGGTGCCGTGGAAAAACCCCAGACCATGGAGGAAATGTGGAAGATCATCCAGACCCAGCAGAAGCAGATCGATGCCATGAGCAAAAGCCTGGAGAAAGTTGCCACCAAGCCGGAATCCGGTGACATCACCGAACTGGAGCGCAAGACCGAGGTGCTGACCGAGGAAGTCGAAAAAATGCGCACCGAAATGGTCATTCCAGAAGAACCCGAATACAAAAGCGAATATGGTTTGGGGCCGGCTGCTTCCAAGGTCTACAAGGTGGACAAGGGTCTGTCCATCGGTGCCTATGGCGAGGCCAATTACCAGGCCATTGTCGGCGACAAGGAGTGCACCGACGGCAAGGGCTGCAACAATGCAGACTTTGAACGGCTGGTAATGTATCTGGGCTATAAATTCACCGACAGCATCATTTTCAACAGTGAAATCGAATTCGAACACTCTTCAACGGATAAAAAAGGCTCCGTTTCGGTGGAATTCGCCGCCCTGGACTTTTTGATCGATCCCATGGCCAATATCCGCGCCGGTATGGTCCTGTTGCCCATGGGGTTCCTGAACCCGATCCATGAACCGCCCTTCTACTTCGGCAACAACCACCCGGAAGTGGAAAAAAGAATCATCCCCAGCACCTGGCGGGAAATCGGCGGCGGCCTGTTTGGTCAGATCCTGCCTGACTTGACCTATACCGCCTATGTCGTCAATGGCCTCGATGCTGAAGGCTTCAGTTCCAAAGGCATCCGCGGCGGCCGCCAGAAAGGCAGCAAGGCTCTGGCAGAAAACCTGGCCTTTGTCGGACGCCTGGATTATGCCCCATCGTCCGTTCCGGGACTATCCGTCGGAACATCGATGTATCTGGGCAATTCCGGACAGGACAAGGTATATGCCGGCGTAAAAGCCGACGCCTTTACCCAGCTCTATGAAGCGCATGCACAGTGGAAATACAAAGGCTGGGAATTACGCGCCCTGGGCTCCATCGGTTTCATCGACGATGCCGGCATTCTCAGCGCCGCCAAGGGCCAGACCATCGGCAAGTCCAACTATGGCTGGTATGTGGAAGCGGGCTACGACGTGCTGCCGCTGTTCCTGCCGGACACCACGCAGTATCTGGCGCCATTCTTCCGCTACGAAATGTATGACACCATCGCCAGCGCGCCAGCCGGCTTCAAGGACGACCCTTTCCAGGATCAGAAGGTCTTCCAGTTCGGCCTGCAATACAAACCGATTCCCACCGTCGTCATCAAGGCCGATTACCGCAATTTCACCTCCCCCGGGTACACTCCCGGATGACTTCAATATCGGTGTCGGCTTCATCTATTGATCCCGACAAGGATTTAACCTGAGTACCCCCACCTCATCCAGGCTGGTCAGTTGGGCCAAACCCACTGCGGCCAGCCTGGCCTTTTGGCATGAATAAAAAAGATCAGCCGAAATTCCATTGGCAATGCGTATAATAGCTTTTCTATTCATGATCTTAATTTCCAGTACACTATGTTTTTTGCAATGAAGTCTGGGAGGCTGCCGCTGGCTTTACTCCTGTCGATGCTGCCCTTAAACCCCTGCCATGGAAAAATTTTCTACAGCAAAAGCGAAGCCATGGAGCTTGCCTTCGGCCAGGAAGCCACGGTGGAAATGCTGACCCTTTTTCCCGATGACCAAGAGATGCAGCGCATCGAACAAATGGCGCGCGTAAAGATGGATTCGGCGATGTTCACCTTCTATGTCGGCAAAAAAGCAGGCAGGCTGCTTGGCTACGCGGCCATCGAAACGCATACCGTCAGAACCAAGCCGGAAACGCTGCTGGTGGTGCTGTCCGAAGATGGCAAACTGCGCGGCATGCATACCCTGGCCTTCCATGACCCCCCCGAATATCTGCCGCCGGCACGCTGGTTTGCCCAGATGTATGGGAAGCCTCTGCAGGAACTGAGCCTCAACCGGGAGATCCAGGGCATAACCGGCGCCACCTTGAGCACTAGGGCGGCATTGAACAGCGCCAGAAAAGTGCTGGCGGTCTACCAGGTCATGATCGAAGAGAAACGATAATGCGTTTTTTCGTTACCGGCGAACAGAATCGCCAGTTGCTTTTGAATGCCCTGATTTTGATGTTTCTGGGCTATATCGCGCTGCTCTGGATCAGCAACGGACTGCTCTATTTTCATAAAATGGATCTGACAGCCGCATCGGTCAAAGCCTATTACCTGGGCTCGGAACAGGATTTCAGCCAGCCCAGAAGCTATCAAAGCCTGCTGGAGGTTGCCCATTTCCATCTATTCGCCATGGGCATGCTGGTCTTGACGCTGACCCACCTGATGCTGATGACCGACCTTCCGGTCAGGCTCAAGGTCTGGCTGAGCGCATCGATCTATTGCTCGGCAATCGCCAATGAAGCCGCCGGCTGGCTGGTACGCTTCGTTCATCCCGATTTTGCCTATTTCAAGATCGGTACTTTCCTGCTGCTGGAAACCTCCATGGCAGCGCTGATCGTCATCGTCGGCATTTCCCTGTACCAAGCCAGACGCCGTACCCTGCAGGGCAACGACAGACTCAGGCAAATGTAGGTCGGCACTGCCCTTTCCTGGCAATTATTTTTTCAATTCCGGAATACCCGTATCGAGTTCGCCGTCCTTCATTTTCTGCCTGGCCTCATGGGCCAGAATCCTGTAGATCTCCCGAAATTCCGCCAAGTCCTCTTCCTCCAGCTCCTCGAGATTGAGCTGCGCATTGTGAGCACCATCCATTGACCTGATCAGTTCATCCAGCTTAACCTGCATGGCCTCGGTATCCCTGTTCTGGGTATGCTGGATCAGGAACACCATCAGAAAAGTGACGATGGTCGTCGCGGTATTGATCATCAACTGCCAGGTATCGCTGAATTGAAAAATGGGACCGCTGATCACCCACACGCCAATGATGATCAAGGCGATGTTGAAAGCCAGCGGCCTGCCCGTGACATGCGACGCCCAACGGGAGAAGCGATTGAACCGAGTGTTCCAGTGCGGAAGGTTGCGATGATAATAATCCTGCAATTCCTTGGAAATTTTTTTCAGAAGCACAATCAAATCGCTCTGCTGCATGGGGACTACCTCTTTTCTGAATTATGGAGAAGTGAGTCAATTTACAGGTTCAACAAAGCCTTGGCAACTGCAGAACAAGGCATCCAGATCATCCCATATCGATCTGCCTGATCGATGCACCAGATCTGCAGGAACATTAACCAGCTGAAATCGCGGCTGAGGCCACTCCTGAAGCATTTTACCATCCTGCCGGCAAATCAGCGCCGATAGTCGATTTCCAGAATCCAGTAGCGCACCAGTCCCCGTTCGGTCCTGACGGCGACTTCATCGTCGATGGTTTTTTTCAACAGCGCCCGGGCCAATGGCGAATCGATGCTGATAGCGTCTGGCCTGGTCAGTTCATCGGGACCGACGTGCGGTATTTCACTGCATCCCCCGCCTCGTTTTCCAGCGTCACCCAGGCACCAAAGAAGACCTGCGCCTGGTTTGCCCGGGCCTCTGACACCACCTTGAGCACAGGCAGACGCTTTTGCAGATAGCGGATCCTGCGGTCTATTTCCCGCAATTCCTTTTTCCGGTAGATATACTCGGCATTTTCCGAACGGTCCCCTTCCGCGGCAGCGGCTGCGAGCGCCTTGACAACATCGCCGCGGCGCTGCCACAACGCTTTCAGTTCGTCCTGCAGGGCGGTGAAGCCCTCCCGGGTGATGTAAGGCGAGGATTTCGGTCTCGGTGGTCTCCAGCGTCCCATATTAATACCTGATTACCCACGAGCTTCAGTCATTTCCCAAAATGAAAAACAGCGCTTAATCAATGTCGAGTTATGACTGTCATCACAAAATTGCTGCTGCAGTGATGTCGGGAAGACTGAGAAAGTGTCATTTCGACGATAGGAGAAATCCTGGACGCCATGGCAATGTGCCAACACTCAAGATCCCTCCTGCCGTCGGGATGACAGGAATATTGCGCTATCTGCATGGCTGAAGGTCTTACGTAATCAGGGAACAATATTGCTTTTTTGCCGTCTGATGCGTGCAGCACGCGTTGCGCCGATGGTTCTTTCAATGCAACAGGTCCAGGCCTTTACGCCACTTTTTGCTGACTTGTCCGGCCTGTCCGATGAAAAAGAATCGTCTACGGCTGCTTATTTTACGTTAAACTTGGCAACTGGCGGCATTGCTGCCAGAATGCCTTGTTGTTGATTTATGCATTTTACGGCAAACGCTTCATCCATGGCTATCGGCAAGCTTTTAATCTACATCGGCTTCTTCGCTCTCGCAGCCGGCCTGGCAATGACTTACGCACCGGGACTGCTGGGTTGGTTCGGCAAACTGCCTGGCGACATCCGCATCGAAACCAAACACAGTTTCATTTTTATCCCGATCACTTCGATGCTGGTGATCAGCATCATTCTGACGGTCATCATCAATCTGTTTTTCCGGCGGTGAGTCAAAAACTCGTCACTTATTTTCCATTGCTGGCGATCGCCCTGTCCAGCATTGCTTTTTTCTATCCGGAGGGCTTCATCGCCTTGCAGCCGGCGATCATTCCGTTGCTGGCATCGATCATGTTCAGCATGGGCCTGACCCTGACCTGGCGTCATTTTCAGGCTGCCGCCAGACAACCGCTGGTCGTCGGCATCGGTATTGCTGTCCAGTATCTTTTCATGCCGTTGTTTGCCTGGCTTTCCGCCATGTTATGGCGGCTTCCCATGGAACAACTGGTCGGCATGGTACTGGTGGGCAGCAGCGCCGGGGGTACGGCGTCCAATGTCATCTGCTACCTGGCCCGGGGCAATGTCGCACTGTCGATATTGATGACCATGACTTCGACCCTGTGCGCGGTCATTTTCATGCCCTTCCTTGTCTATCTGTATCTGCATCAAAGCATTCCGGTGCCGATGGCGGATATGATGCGCAGCATTCTGTTCATCGTGCTGCTGCCGGTGGTGCTCGGAACGACCCTCAACTCCCTTTTTCCAGGCCGGCTGAAAAAAATCGAAGCGGCTTTTCCGATTGTCTCCAGCATTGCCATCATGATCATCATCGCCATCATCGTCGCTCTCAACCGACAAAACCTGGCCTTTCTCAGCCTGCCGCTGCTCGGTGCCGTGATCCTGCATAATTTGCTGGGACTGATCACTGGCTACGGCATCCCCAGGCTGCTGAAATTCGACCCGATCACCTGCCGGACCGTCTGCATCGAAGTGGGCATGCAGAATTCCGGACTGAGCGTCGCCCTTGCCATCAAGTATTTCTCCCCCCTGGCCGCCCTGCCCGGTGCCCTGTTCAGCATCTGGCACAATCTTTCCGGCATCATGCTTGCCGCCTGCTGGAGAAAAGCAGACGGAAAATAACTGGCACCGTTATTGCTTCATTTCCTGAAAAGCCCCCCTGCAGTTCAATCCAGATTCTCAACACAGGAGAAAGCAATGCACCCACAGACAACTAGCGTCGTCATCCTTGCAGCATGGCTGTGCTGCCTCCCGGTTTCGGCGGAACAGCGCCAGAATGCCGGGGAAAGCCAGGAAAAATCCCACTACACCCAGTCCGTCAGTTTTTTGGCCAGCATCTTTGGTTTTTTCCAGGACTCCAGAAAGCAGGTCTACAGGACCCTGTATCAGACAAGGGATGGTTTCGACAACCTCATTTACGACGCCCGGGCCGAATATTACAAAAAACCGGAAAACGAAGTCCCGTTTTCCGGCCAGCCCGCCGGACAAAACTGTTGACGACGGGTGACACATACAACTTTTATAATACTGAAGTTTCCCAGAAATTATTCAAGCCACCATGCGCAGCAGCACAGTGACCAGAGAATTTCCG
>JANEMG010000130.1 GCA_024511045.1 Gammaproteobacteria bacterium
GTGTGGCGAAGCGGCACGGACGCAGGACGGCCGGGGCAATAATGGTTGTCGCGTTGGCGAGTCGATTTTGGAGACGTGGATGTCCCAAAATCTATCACGAGGTAGCGACACGCTTGACTTCCTGGTTGACCTGCAGCCGGATCTTGTGCGCCTGTTCGGTGGCTTCTGCCAGTTGCCGTTCGGCCTTTTTGATACGCTGCTGGGTGCCGAAACCGGAAAACAGGTCCATTTCCAGCGCGACGCCGGCGGTCAGGTTGTCCCTTTTTGCCGAGAAGGCGATGTCTTCACTGTTGATGCCGTAGTTGATGAAGGCATCGACGCGCGGCAGATGCTCGCCCTGGGCGATCTTGACCTGTCTCTGGCGGGTCTCCACCTGCCGGTCGGCCGCCTGGATTTCCGGACGTGCCGTTTCGGCGCGACGGAACAGTTCCTCCAGCGTGGCCGGGAAACCGGGAAGTTCCTGGTCTTCCTGGGCCACCGTCTGCACCGGGCTGGCGGGTGACAGGTCGAGTATGGTCCGCAGTACGGTGCGCGCCATTTCGATGGCATTGTCTGCGCGGATCGACGCTTCCCGGGAGCGTGCCAGTCTGACTTTCAGGGACAGCACGTCGGATTTCAGCGCAGTGCCGCCATGGAAGCGGATTTCGGTGTTCTGCAATTCCCGGGAGACGGCATCGATGGAGCGGTCGGCAATGATCTTGTTTTCCTGGGCGACCAGCAGCGCGTAATAGCTGTCGGTCACCGCCTGCATCAGATTGTTCTTTATCACCGCGCGCTGCAGGGTGGAAATCTCCTTGCCCAGTTCGGCGACCTTGCTGCGCTGATAGTCCTGACCACCGCGAAACAGCGAGATGGTGCCGACCACTTCCGGACGGAAATCGGTGGTTCCGCCAGGATTGTTGATGTTCAGGAAATCCTGCTGCGTGAAACGGCGCTGGGAGACGATCATGCCGAAGGCTCGGGCAGGATTGTCGCTGTATTCATAGGCCAGTCGCGCCTTCAATTGCGGATAGAAGGCCGCCAGGCTTTCACCGATCTGCGCCTCGGCCCGGGCGATGCGTTCATTGGCGATGTGCATGTCCGGGTTGCGTGCCAGGGCAAGTTCCAGGGCCTGATCCAGCGTCAGCGGCTGGTCCAGTATCAACCCGGAGTCGGCCGGTGACGGCGATTGCGTGGCAGGGTTCTGTTCGGCGCCGGCCTGCGCGGCAGCCGATAGCATGATGAAAAAAACCGCACTGGATATTGCTTTGAGATGCGTTCGTTGCCTGTTTTTGATCATGTACGGACCGTGATTTTGCTGTAAAAAGTAAGTTTATGAAGCAAGTGGTTCAAAAAAGCAAGGATAAATGTTTTTCGTTGATTAGTAAAGTCTAATATTACTTGTTCTCGATGCCTGGTCTCATCCGGCAACGGTATTTGCAGCAATCCCTGATGGCATGGTTTTGTTGTGCGTCGTCTATCGTCAATGCAGAACAGACATTGAATCAGGACCGGGGTCCAACTGCAGGCAGTAATTAAACTATGTTATTTAACACAGGAAAATTGCGGCATATCCCTTGCTACGCTAATGTTATTAAATTGCGCGCCTGGTAAAACGCAAAGATTACAGCCAGATAGATGCTTGGCATGAAATGTGTATTATGACAATGCATCTACTGATGAAGGAGGATTTCAATGAGCGAGCAAAACTTAACCCCTCAGGCCGAGGCAGCTGCACAAACCGAAAAAAAAATCGATGGGGCATTACTGCTGGGTGCGGGACTGGCCCTTGCATCCTTTATTATTCTCCCTGCAGTCGCCTCAAGAATCGGGCTGGGCTCGAGTCTGACCGGCGCCATGCGCATCGCTTTGATGAAGGCTTCGGCAAAGGCCAGTTCCGGTGGCAGCCGGAATGGCTCCGAGGCCTGCACGAGCAATGTCAGCTGCCATTAGACGCTGGAAGATGCCGAAGATACTCTGAATCACCAGTGCTTTTCGTAATGCCGGTGGTTTCAAAGGGATTGAGGTTGAAAAACGGGCAGCTGCAGTTGCCGTTCCACGGCCACTATCGATCCCTGCAGGGATGTATGAGAGTGTAAGCGAATGTTGACCATGATGTAGGGAATGCCTGGGCTTTACCATAGAGAAGCCATGTTTTTTTACGGTACAATAACCATCTTCAGCCGAACACTATTTATGAATCTCTATGTCTGACGAAAAAAAATCCTGCGATCTGTGCGGGTTGCCCGTGGAAGTCTCCGGTTTTCAAACAATGACCAAAGAAGGGCAGAAGTATTTTTGCTGCGAAGGTTGTCTTGGTATCTATCAGATGCTCAATGCAGAAAAGCTATTGCCGGATGATGCAACAAACAGGAAAAACCAATGAAACATGTACATGGGGTCAAAAAAATCCCTGCAACCCATGCCAAACACGCCCTTTCTTCTGGCCTCGTCAAGGGTGCCGCCATGTCTGCCGGCGCTCATACAGGAAAAAAAATCATGAGCAAAATCACCAAACACCCCTTGCTGCTGGTCGGTATCGGCGCCATCGCCGGGTATTATGCGCACAAATACCGCCGGGAAATCATCGCCTCGGTTTCCGGCGTTGCGGACAAGGGCAAGGACTTCGTCCTGCAGCAAAAGGAAAATCTCGAAGATATCGTAGCCGAAACCAAGGAAACCGACGATTAATATTAATCGACCCGACAGATAAGGGCCGCGCCGTCCTGCGTCCGTTCCTGTACCAGTGGGCTGGAAGCTTTCACCACTTTCCGGGCAGGCTGCGCTTTGCATGCGCGTTATCGATCGGTCTGACTGCCAGGACGATTTTTTCAGAATTCCCAAGACTGCCCTCCCATGTCCATACAACAAGAATTGATCCTCAGATACCGTTCCGAGGGACACATCCGCTTTCAATTGCCCAAACGGCTCTGTCACAAAGCCATTGCCCGATCCTTGCAAGACGCCATCGCCGGGATCGATGGCGTCTACCGCGTTCATGTCTATCATCGCCAAGGCAAGCTTTCCATTCGTTACCAGGAAGCGTTGTGTGATTTCCAGTCGCTGGTCCGGCAATTGTCTGCCTTGCTGGACGAAATGGAAAAGAAGGGCCAGCTGCGGGTCGAAATTGCCGCGGCACAGCCGGTTCCAGGCGGTGACTCGCGGCTGAAAAAAGCTTTTGGAAGTTTCCGGGCCGGACGCTGGGTGCAGGACAAATTCACCGAGACCAGGGAGACCGCGCAGGCCGTCGGGGTGCTGGCGAAACTGGGGATGAAAAAAAAGCCGGCCCTGCTCAAGGATCCGGAAAAGACCCTGATCGATTTTTTCAACGATGTACTGGTTCTGTATCTGATCAAGACGCACTGGCATCTCATCACCCAGCACTGGATCACCAAACCATTCCGCCACCGCTACGAGTGGCTGTCGGTTTTCTATATGATGTATCTGCTGCTGCGCTCCAGAAATCCCAGGAAGTGAAGCCCATGACCACAGAGCAGGCAGAGCTTTTTCATTCGCGGCACTTCCAGGTCGTGCATCGACTTTCCAGGCGACTCAGGATCATCGTTCCCGATCTCAAAAAAGATCCGGAACGCCTTTATATTCTGGCCATACTGCTGAAAAAAAGGCCGGAAGTGAAAACGGTCAAAACCGTGCCGGAAATCGCCTCGGTGACCATCTATTTCGACAGCAGGGGGCTTCCTGCAAAGAATCTGCTGATCATACTGGACAAGCTGCTGGAGAACATCGTCGGGCACAGGTTGACGCCGCCGGCGCCGGCCAGTTGTGATGCAACCCAGGCGGTACTGCACACCAGTGTCGCCATAGAGGGCATGAGCTGCGCTTCCTGTGCGCTGCTGGTGGAGATGACCATCCGGCAGGACCCGCGCGTGGCAGCGGCCAGTGTCAATTATGCCTCGGAAATTGCCTCCGTCGATGGCCGCCTGACCCGCGAGGATATTGCCGCCATCGTCGAGCGTATCGGTTACAGGGTCAATGCCATGGATACGCTTTCCCAGCGCAGGCAGCTGGTCGAAAAGGAACGGCAGCGTGTCAGGACGGCCAAGGCGCGCTTTCTGCGCGCCATGCTGCTGAGTATTCCGGTAGTGGCGATGGGCATGTCCATGAGCCGTTCCCGGTGGTCTCACTGGCTGCAGATGCTGTTCACGACGCCGGTGGTGTTTGGCGCCGGGCGGCAGTTCTTCGACAAGTCCTGGATGCTGGCGAAACAGGGCAAGGCCAACATGGACAGCCTGATCGCCATCGGCGTCGGCTCCGCCTACGGTTACAGCCTTCCCGGACTGTTTACAAAAAGCCGGCATCTGTATTTCGAAGCGGCGGCCAGCATCATCGTCTTCGTCCTGCTGGGCCGCTACCTGGAGGAGCAGGCGAAGGGCAAAGCCGGCGAGGCGATCAGGAAGCTGGTGGATCTGCAGCCGCAGACCGCGACCCTTCTGCAAGATGGCAAAGAGCAGAGCATCGACATCGACAGCATTCAAGTGGGGGATATGCTGCTGGTCCGCCCCGGGGAAAAAATCCCCACCGATGGCCTGGTTCTCGAAGGCCATTCCAGCGTCGACGAGGCGATGGTGACCGGAGAAAGCCTTCCGGTGGTAAAGAACCCGGGGGACAAGGTCATCGGCGGCTGCATCAATGGCAATGGCGTTCTGACCATCGAAGCGACCGCGGTGGGCATGGATACGGTACTGGCCGGCATCATTCACATGGTGGACGAGGCGCAGGCCTCCAAGTTGCCGGTGCAGAAACTGGTGGACCGGATTTCCGCCATATTCGTGCCGGCGGTGATCGGCATCTCCGGCTTGACTTTTTCCTCCTGGCTGCTGGCAGGAAGACAGCCCAGCTTCGCCTTCAGCAATGCCATTACCGTGCTGTTGATCGCCTGCCCCTGTGCGCTTGGCCTGGCGACGCCGACGGCGATTATGGTGGGCACCGGGCAGTCCGCCCGGCGCGGGGTCTATATCCGCAATGGCGAAAGTCTGGAAACGGCGACGCATCTCAGTGCCATCATCTTCGACAAGACCGGCACCATCACCGAAGGCAGGCCCAAGGTGACCGATGTCATCAATATCAGCCGCATCAAAGATGATGCTGTGGTCAGTCTGGTCGCCTCGGCGGAAAGCAATTCGGAACATTTTCTGGGCAGGGCGATCGTCGACTATGCCGGCAAAGACCCGGATTTTGCCGCACAGCAAGTCAGGGAATTCAGCATCACCGCGGGACGCGGTGTGCAGGCCAGGGTCGGCCGTCATCAGCTGCTGATCGGCAACCAGGCCTGGCTGGAGGAACATGGCATCGATACGGCGGCACTGCAGGATAAGGCGCTGCAGCTGTCGAAGCAGGGAAAAACACCGATCTACGTCGGCATCGACGCCAGGCCTGCAGCCCTGTTCGGCGTTGCCGACCAGCCCCGGCCCACCGCCAGGGAAGCGCTGCATACCCTGCAGCGGATGGGTATCGACACGCTGATGGTGACGGGCGACACCCGGGTGACCGCCGAATATATCGCCGGCCTGGTCGGTATAGAGACCATCATTGCCAATGCCACGCCGGAACAGAAGCTGGCGACGATACGCGAGCTGCAGGCGCAGGGCAGAAAAGTCGGCATGATCGGGGACGGCATCAACGATGCACCGGCTCTGGCGGCGGCGGATGTCGGATTTGCCATCGGCCATGGCACCGATATCGCCATCGAATCGGCAGACCTGACGCTGGTCAATGGCGACATAGCCAAGGTTGCCGAGACCATCGAACTCAGTACGCAGACCCTGCGGGTCATCAAGCAGAACCTGTTCTGGGCCTTCGCCTACAACACCGTGGCGATACCGGTCGCGGCAATGGGACGTCTGAATCCCATGATCGCGTCGGCGGCAATGGCGCTCAGCTCGGTCTCCGTGGTTTTGAATTCTTTACGACTGTACAACAGATAAGGAGCCGGATTTTGTCGCTGGAACTGGATTACACACTGGCCTTCATGACCGGTTTTCTTGGCAGTGGCCATTGCATGGGCATGTGCGGCGCCCTGGTATCGGGCTTCTTCATGAAAACCCAGAGAAAATCGGTGTGGCCCTATTTCAGCTACCATCTGGCCCGGATCACGATGTATTTCATCGTCGGCATGGTAGCCGCAACATTGGGCGTTGCGCTGGTTTCCACCGGCCTGATCGGCAAGATCCAGGGCTTCATGCAGATATTTATCGGCTTCTTCGTGGTCCTGCTGGCAATGGGTATCCTGGGGTTGAGCCCCTGGCAGTTTTCCATGAAATTGCTGCCCACCAAGGTCATCAACAGGACCTTCATGGCGGCCGCCAGCCGTGGCTCGGTACTGGGTGCGGCAATGGGCGGAATGCTCAATGGCCTGATGCCCTGCCCGCTGGTTTTCGCCGTGGCGGTCAATGCCACGGCGGCTGCCACGCCTCTGGAAGGCGGTCTGCTGATGCTGGCGCTGGGCGCCGGCACCCTGCCGTCGATGCTGTTCGTGACCTTCGCTTTCGGCAAGCTGGGCGCGAAAGTTCGCGGCGTCATGCTGAAAATGGCCGCCACGTTCATGATCGTCATGGGCGCCAATACCATGTACAAGGGCATCACCTTCCTGGGCCTGAAAGCCGGTTTTGCCGAACATGTCATGTCCGCCGTGCAGCATTGATTGACCTGTCCCTGCCTTTTTGCCAATAATGCAGGGAGTCGATGTCAGGGCGGGTTGATCATGCAGTTATCTCCAGAAGACCAGAAAACTGTCGGGTACCATGTGATTATATTCCAAAAAGGAGTTATCCTTTGTTCCGAACCCGCCAGATATTGAACGACTGGCTCACGCAAAACCTGGAGGAAGCATAACGCCATGGTTATCCATC
>JANEMG010000131.1 GCA_024511045.1 Gammaproteobacteria bacterium
ATATTACCAAGTACTAATTTATCCGCCATATTAGTCGGCTCTAATATTCATTCTCCAAAAAATTGGGAAACTTCAGTAATAAGATATTAAGGTTTATTATTGATAATTCTCATGAAAACAATAACCAGCCTGTCGGGGAAATATTTTGCAAGATGATTTGAGCACCGATCTGTCCATACTGGAAAGCCATCTGGACGGCATGCTGGGCCGGATTCACGATAACAGCGTCACGCTGCGCCGTTTTCAGCTGTTCGAGAAGAAGCTGCTGTCGCTCAATTCGCTGTCCGAGATGGTGGAAATGGTCTTGACCGACGCCAGGGAGTTCTTCGATCTCGATGTCATCAGCTTCTGTCTGATCGATGAAAAACAGGAACTGGCCGGTTATCTCGCCGAAGACGGCTACAAGGTCTCCAGCCATCCGGGTCTGGTTTTCCTGCAGGACAAGGAACTGCTGAGAACGACCTTCGGATTCGCCATGCAGCCCTTCCTGGGCGCCTATAAGAGTGCCAAGTGCGGGGGGTTCTTCCCCAATCGGGATAAAAGAATTGCCAGCGTTGCGATCATACCCTTGACCCGGCGGGGCAAGTATCTTGGTTCCTTGAACCTGGGCAGTCTGGACCCGTCACGCTTCGTCGACGGCATGGCCACGGATTTTGTCGAACATATGGCAGCCGTGGTGAGCATGTGCCTGGAAAACCATCTCAATTTCGAGATACTCCGAAGAACCAGCCTGATGGACACCCTGACCGGCGTCAACAACCGCCGCTTTCTGGAGCAGCGCCTGGGCGAGGAGATAGACCGTTCCCAGCGCAGCGCGGAACCCCTGACCTGTTTTTTTCTGGATATCGACTTCTTCAAGAAGGTCAATGATGAATATGGCCACCAGATCGGCGATCAGGTGCTGGCGCTGGTGGCAAGAACCGTGCGTGAGCAGTTGCGCAACAACGACGTACTGGCCCGTTATGGCGGCGAGGAGTTCGTTGCCCTGCTGTCCAATATCAACGACGCCATCGCAGTCGATATTGCCGAACGCATCCGCAGCAGAATCAAGACCCTGGAGATCGACTGCGGGGAAGAAAAACTGCACATCACGATATCCATCGGCGTCGCCACCTATGTGCCAAGCGACGCAGAAGCGCACGACACCAAACAGATAGCCGAAACCCTGGTGCGCAGCGCCGACGATGCCCTGTACCAGGCCAAACACAGCGGCCGGGACCACGTCATCAGCAGCGGTAGACTGACCGGCGGCAGCCACCCCGCCAGCAAGGCCATCTGACTTATCCGAAAACCGTGCAACGTGATGGTTCGCTCTTTATCACCACAGAGCGCACAGGGATTCAGGATTTCCTGTCGTGTCGGAGTCGTCGTCAACAGGAGCATTTCGACGACAGGAGAAATCCTGTGCATTCCAGCGTCGCTGCAGCCTGCAAGACCCCTCCTGGCGTCGGGATGACAAAACCGCGTTGTCGATCACCGGGAGAAAGCTTGATCGCTGCAACGAAGATCAGCCTCCTGGACTGCGCATGACGCTGGAATGACAGCCCGGCGAATTGCGGCAGCGCCATCAGGCGAACTGCTCCGCGATCTGCGCCTGAATCTGTTCGGCCTTTTCCCGCGGGTTTTCGGCATCGCGAATGGGCCGTCCGACGACGATATAATCCGCGCCGTTCTGAAAGGCCTGTGCGACGCTGACCACCCGCTTCTGGTCGTCTTCTTCCCGGTTCTCGACGGGGCGAATGCCCGGCGTGATCACTAGCAGTCTGTCGTCCAGATATTCGCGCAACATGGCCACCTCCAGACCCGATGAAACCACGCCGTCGCAGCCGATTTCCAGCGCTCTGCGGGCCCGGGACAGCACCAGTTGCTCGACGTCGCACTGGAAGCCCAGGTCGTCCAGATCGCCGCGGTCGAGGCTGGTCAGCGCGGTGATCGCCAGGACTTTCAGCCGGCCCTTTTCTTTTGCGGCGGCGGCCATCACCGCATCGTTGCCATGGATGGTGGCCAGATCCACGCCCTTGCCGCTCAGTGCACGGATCGCCCGACCCACCGTGGCGGGAACATCGAAAAACTTCAAATCCACGAAGACCTTCTTGCCGCGCTGCTTCAGCCATTCGATGAAGCCGAAATAATCGCCGGCCATGAACAGTTCCATGCCGACCTTGTAGAAAACCACCGCGTCGCCCAGTTCATCCACCAGCGCCTTCGCTTCGGAGATGCTGGGAACGTCCAGGGCCATGATCAGGCGTTCACGATGGGGGATGGGTTTTCTGGAGAGAAAGTTTTGCGTCATGTTCTGTTACCTTGGAGGTTGATGAATGGCATACCGGCGAAATCGCTTCCGAACAGAGTCCGCATGGCAGCCAGTCGATATCGAAGCGGCTATATTACCGGAACCTGGCGGCGGCGTGAATGGTAGAATGGAAGATTGATTCTGAACGACGCAAAGGCATGGCATCGACTCTGATACAAATGGCGATACTGATCGGCTGCGGTTCCCTATGGCGGCTGCTGCGCCCGGCCGGGCTGACCGCGGAGCAGACCCGGCTGGTGTTGACCACGCTGGTCTACTATCTGCTGCTGCCGGCGCTGGTCATCCATGTCCTGTCCCAGGCCGACATCGGCAGACAGTCGCTGCAATTCACCCTGTTCGGCATCGGCAGCATCAGTTTTGCCATTGTCCTGTCCTGGCTTATCGGGCGCATGGCCCGCTTTGGCCATGCGCAACTGGGGGCGGTGATCCTGGCAGCCTCCTTCCCCAATGTCACCTACCTGGGATTGCCGGTGCTGGAGCAGACCTTTGGCGCCTGGGCCCGGTCGGTGGCCATACAGCTGGACCTGTTCTCCGCCAGCCCGTTTCTGTTTACCGTGGGCATCATGATCGCCAGGCATTACGGCGAAAAAGGCCGCAACAGTCACCAGCCCTGGTGGACCTTTCTCAATGCCCCGCCGTTCTGGGCCGCGGCAGTCGCCGTACTGATCAACGTCAACCGGCTGGTCATACCCGACTGGGGACTGGGCGTGCTGGAACGGCTGTCCAACGGCGTCGTGCCGCTGATGCTGTTCTCTCTGGGGCTGGCATTGAACTGGCAGACACTGAATCGGTCCAATGTGCCCTATGTACTGCCGGTAATAGTGGTCAAACTGCTGCTGATGCCGCTGTTCGCCTGGTATTTCATCGAACATCTGCAGTTGCAGGGGGAACGGGCAATTGCCGCGGTGCTGGAAATGGCCATGCCCAGCATGGTGCTGGGCATCGTGTTCTGCGATCGCTACCGCCTGGATTCCTCGCTGTATGCCATGGCCGTGACCCTACCACGCTGCTGAGCATGGTGACCCTGCCTTTCTGGTACGACCTGATGGGGCAATGAAGCATGCCGCCGATTATTGAGATTTTTTCCCAGGGCGAGGAACTGATCCGGGGCCAGATCGTCGACAGCAATGCCGCCTGGCTTTCCGAACAGCTGGCGGGGATGGGGCTGCCGGTACGACGGCACAGCACCGTCGGCGACAATATGGACGATCTGACATCATTGCTCCAGGAGATCGCCCGGCGGGCGGACTGCTGCATCTGCACCGGCGGCCTGGGTCCCACCGTCGACGATCTGACCGCCGAGGCCGTTGCCGCAGCATTCAACCTGCCGCGGGAGTTCGATCCAGTGGCTTATGAGCAAATCGCCGCCTGGTTTCAGCGGCGCAAGCGGCCCATGCCGGAGAGCAACCGCAAACAGGCCATGCTTCCCCGCGGCGCAACACGCCTGGACAATCACTGGGGCACCGCCCCGGGATTCGCCCTGCAGCAGGGACGTTGCTGGTTTGCCTTCGTACCCGGCGTCCCCTATGAAATGCGCCAGCTGTTCCGGGAAGCAATCCTGCCAGAGCTGCAGCGCAGCTATCCGCACACGCCGGAGAAGCTGGTGGTGATCAAGACCGTAGGCATCGGCGAATCGGACCTGCAGCAACGGCTGGAGGGCATCGATTTTCCCGGACAGGTGCAATTGGGGTTTCGCACCGCCAGTGACGAGATCCAGACCAAACTGTTGTTCCCGCACGATTACCCCGATACCGGGATTGAAACCATCACACTCCAGGTCGTGCAGCGGCTTGGCGAAGCGGTATTTTTTGTCGAAAAACCGGGTGAGGGAAAAGGCACGCTGGTGACGGTGGTCGGCGGCCTGCTGCGCAGCAAGGGAAAAAATCTGGCGCTGGTGGAAACCCTCAGCCACGGTCTGCTGGCCAGCAAATGCCTGGGTCAGGACTGGCTGAGCGCCAGCCTGGTGCTGCCCGGTCTGCAGGAAGATCATCGGGCGGCAGAACGACTGGCCGCCATGGTCAGAAAGCAGGGCAGGGCCGATTATGTCCTGGTGCAGCTCTGTCAGGACGATGCCCGGAGTCTGGCAGATGAAAAGAGTCCGGCAACCATGGACAATGTTCTGTTCATGGGCAGCGAGCCATGCCGGTGCCAACAGATCCAGGTTTCCGGAACTTTGCCGCGCAAACAGAACCGTGCCGCCATACTGGCGCTGGACTTTATCCGCCGCAGCTTGCAGCAGGAAAACGATTGAGAAAGCTATGCCACTGATACGACTGAAAAATGTTTCCATCGCCTTTGGCACCCACAACCTTCTGGAGCAGGCGGAATTCCAGCTCGATGCCGGGGAACGGGTTGGCCTGCTGGGGCGCAACGGCGAAGGCAAGTCCACCCTGCTGAAGATCATCGCCGGAGAAATTCCGCCCGACAGCGGCGAGGTGTGGCGCAAGCCGGAACTGAAACTGTCCTGGCTGGAGCAGGCCCCGCATCTGCCACCGGAAAGCAGCGTCTACGATGCGGTCGCCGATGGCCTGGGCGACCTGGGGGAACTGCTGAAGCGCTATCATACCCTGTCGCAGTCCATGGGCGCTCAGGATGCCGGGCAGCTGCAGGAACTGGGAGAATTGCAGCACCGCCTGGAAGCCCTGCATGGCTGGCAGACCCGGCAGCGCGTGGAAAATGTCCTGAGCCGCCTGCAATTGCCGGCCGACAGCAGGATCGGTGAGCTCTCCGGCGGCTGGCTGCGCAGGGTGGCGCTGGCCAGGGTGCTGGTCATCGAACCGGAAGTGCTGCTGCTGGACGAACCGACCAACCATCTGGACCTGGAAAGCATCGCCTGGCTGGAGGAACAACTGCTGAACTTCCAGGGCGGCCTGCTGTTCATCACCCATGACCGCACCTTCCTGCAGAACCTGGCCACCCGCATCGTCGATCTGGACCGGGGCAGGCTGGTTTCCTGGCCGGGCGGCTATGCCGACTACCTGCGCCGCAAGGCCGCGGCGCTGGCCGAAGAGGAAAAGCAGAATGCCCTGTTCGACAAAAAACTGGGCCAGGAGGAAGTGTGGATACGGCAGGGCATCAAGGCGCGTCGTACGCGCAACGAAGGCCGGGTCAGGGCTTTGCAGAAGCTGCGCCAGGAAAGGGCGCAGCGGCGCCAGCGGCAGGGCAGCACCAGGCTGGAGATGTCGCGCGGGGAAACCTCCGGGAAAAAAGTGATCAGCGCGCAGGATATCAGTTTTGCCTATCAGGGAAAGCCCATCGTCAGTCATTTTTCCATGGAGATCCATCGCGGCGACAAGATCGGCCTGATCGGGCCCAACGGCGCCGGGAAAACCACGCTGCTGCGCCTGCTGCTGGGGGAACTGCAACCCGACAGCGGCCGCCTGGAACTGGGCACGCGGCTGCAGGTCGCCTATTTCGACCAGCTCCGGGCGCAACTGGATCCCGAGGCCACGGTTGCCGACAGCGTCGCCGACGGCAGCGATTTCATCGACATCGCCGGCGCAAGACGCCATGTCCTGTCCTACCTGGCCGATTTCCTGTTTGCCCCGGCCAGGGCCAGATCGCCGGTGAAAAGCCTGTCCGGCGGCGAACGCAACCGGCTGCTGCTGGCCCGGCTGTTCACCCAGCCCGCCAACCTGATCGTCATGGACGAGCCGACCAACGATCTCGACCTGGAAACCCTGGAAATCCTCGAGGAACGTCTGGTCAATTACGACGGAACACTGCTGCTGGTCAGCCACGATCGCGCCTTCCTGGACAATGTCGTGACCAGCATCCTGGTGTTTCAGGGAGAGGGACGCATCGAGGAATTCGTCGGCGGCTATTCCGACTGGGCCTTGCGGCAGAAAGAACAAAAGACCAGACAGGATGAGCAGAACAGGGAAAACAAGCCCGCACCGAGAGTCCGCCAGAAAAAGGTCAAATTGAGTTACAAGCAGTGCCAGGAACTGGAGCAGCTGCCGCAGCAGATCGAGGCATTGGAGGCCCGGCAGCACAGTCTCAACGAACTGATCAATGCACCGGACTTCTACCGCGGCGATCAGCAGGCCATTGCGGAAAAACTGCAGGAATTGCAAGCCCTGGAGGAAAAGCTGGAACAGGCCTACCAGCGCTGGGATGAACTGGAAGCATTGCAGGAAGCGGCAACGGAATAAAAGGCATTGCACCGAGGCCGAAACTTTGTGATAGTCGCTGCTCGATGCTCAACGATTGGGCAACGGAATAAAAGACATTGCACCGAGACCGAAACTCCATTATGATAGCGGGCTTTCCGCGCTCGCGGAAGATCAAAAACGGAGAGATGGCCGAGTGGTCGAAGGCGCACGCCTGGAAAGTGTGTATACGGCAACGTATCGAGGGTTCGAATCCCTCTCTCTCCGCCAATTTAAAGCATCATGTTATTGATTTTAATAGATTATTTCCTTTGTGTGCAAAGACAGGTCCCCCGATTAGTCCCCCGAAGGAATTAAATCCAATCATCCAGCGAATCCTCCAGCAGGTTCAGCTTTGCGG
>JANEMG010000132.1 GCA_024511045.1 Gammaproteobacteria bacterium
TATTGAGTTTTGGAGCGCCTATCATAACAAATAGGCACCAGACACGCCCCTCCTTATCCCCTTGTTTTGGCGCCAGTTAGCCAAAAAATTCACTGGTTTTTCGAGTTTTGCATTTACCTCGTTGATAATTAGTTAAAATCTGTAAACACCCATCCATGGGATGTTTATAGAAAGAAAACAGCAAATGCGATTGGCTGTTTTCTTCATAATCAATGACTTGTGGCCATTGATTATGCCGGCACATCCCTGTGTCGGATCAGTTCCCGTCATTATATAGACGGGAACTGATTATTGCTGTCGGCACCTCAGCCTGGTGTCGCTGAAATTGATGAGGACTGCGTGGCTAAATTTACCGAATTGAACGATCGTTCCCTGTATTTGCTGAAGAATCTGGTCGAGCGCTATATTGTCGATGGACAGCCGGTAGGTTCCCGTGCGCTGGCCAAGGATTGTGACCTGAACCTCAGCCCGGCGACGATCAGGAACGTCATGGCGGATCTGGAGGATCTGGGACTGGTGCGCTCCCCGCACACATCGGCTGGCAGGGTGCCGACGGTTTCCGGGTATCGGCTGTTCGTGGATTCGCTGCTGACTGTCAAACCATTGAAAAAGCAGGAGTTGACGCGTTTGCAGCAAACCCTGGAGAACTTCGAGAACACCGAAGACGGGGTCGAGGCGGCATCCAGACTGTTGTCCGATTTCACGAAAATGGCCGGGGTGGTGATGCTGCCCAGAAGAGAACTGGTCAATCTTCGGCATATCGAGTTTTTAAAGCTTTCCCATAGCCGGGTGCTGGTGATCTTCGTCACCAATGAACAGCAGGTGCACAACAAAATCATCCTTACCGCCAGGGAATTCAGCGCTGCGGAACTGCAGCAGGCCGGCAATTATCTCAATGCCATTTATGCCGGACGCAGCCTGGCGGCAGTCCGCGAGGATGTCTTGCAGGAATTGCGCGCAGACCAGGAACGCATGAACCAGGCCATGCTGGATGCGGTGGCCATGGCGCAGCTGGCGTTCAGGCAGGATGAAGCCGAGGAGGATTATGTGCTCAGCGGTGAAACCAATTTGATGGGTTTTTCGGAATTGTCCGATATGCAGCGGCTGCGTCAGCTCTTTGAAGCATTCAGCCAGAAACGGGCCATCATTCATCTGCTGGACAAATGCCTGGAAGCTGACGGTGTACAGATTTTCATCGGTGAGGAATCCGGCTATCATGCCTTTGATCATTGCAGCCTGGTGACTTCAACCTATTGCATTGACGACCAGGTGCTGGGTGTATTGGGTGTGATTGGTCCGACGCGCATGGCCTACGAGAAAATCATTCCTTTCGTCGATGCCACGGCAAAATTGTTGGGTGCTGCCTTGAATCAGAAAACTTCGACCCCATCATAAAGTGTATTCCGTTTTTCCGTGAGCGTTCATGGAATGTTATTCAATAATTTTTTCTGGAGCCAACAATGAGTACCGAGCAGGAAGTCCGCGAATCTCAGACAGATACTGACAACAGTCCGAAAGAACCGGTCGATCAGTCGCCTCAACAGGATGAGGAGAACATCAAAGCAGCCTCCGAAAACGGGGAGCATTCTCCCGAACAGCTTGCCCTGCAGCTGCAGGAGGCCACTAAAAAGGCCGAAGAGAACTGGGACAAGGCAGTGCGCGCCATCGCGGAAATGGAGAACATGAAAAAAAGGACGCAAAAGGATCTGGAAAATGCGCATAAATATGCTCTGGAAAACTTTGCCAGGGAATTGCTGCCCATACTCGACAGTCTGGAACTGGGCATTCAGGCGGCGGCAGGCGACAGCCCGGAACTGGTCAAACTGCGTGAAGGCAGTGAGTTGACCTTGAAGCAGTTTCAGGCGGTACTGAAGAAATTCAACATCGAGGAAATCGATCCACAGGGCGAGCCTTTCAATCCGGAACTGCACCAGGCGATGTCCATGCAGTCCACCTCGGAATTCCCGCCAAATACCGTTACCACCGTCTATCAGAAGGGTTACACGCTGAACGGCCGGCTGCTGCGTCCGGCCATGGTGATCGTCGCCAAGGCGGAAGAGGCGCCAAAGGATACTCCGGAAATCGACGAGCAGGCTTGATTTTCAAAAAATAAGCCATATATCGGTAGCATCCAAACGCAATCAAACAAATTTAACAACTTGAATCCAACAACTACTTTACAGGATCGGAGAATCTAATGGGCAAGATAATTGGCATTGATCTGGGAACCACAAACTCCTGTGTCGCCATTCTGGAAAACGGCAAGCCACGGGTCATCGAAAACAGTGAAGGCGCACGTACCACGCCATCGGTCATCGCTTTTACCAATGATGATGAAATCCTGGTGGGGCAGGCGGCGAAGCGTCAGGCGGTGACCAACCCGGAAAACACCCTGTTCGCCATCAAGCGCTTGATCGGCCGCCGTTTCAAGGACGATGTCGTGCAGAAAGATATCAAGATGGTCCCCTACAAGATCATCGAAGCGGAAAACGGCGATGCCTGGGTCGAGTGCCATGGCAAGAAAATGGCCGCACCGGAAATTTCCGCGCGGGTGCTGATGAAGCTGAAAAAGGATGCCGAGGCCTATCTGGGTGAGGAAGTGAAGGAAGCGGTCATTACCGTCCCTGCCTATTTCAACGATTCCCAGCGTCAGGCGACCAAGGATGCCGGCCGAATCGCCGGCCTGGAGGTCAAGCGCATCATCAACGAGCCCACCGCGGCGGCGCTGGCATTCGGCATGGACAAGCCCAAGGGCGATCTGAAAATTGCCGTGTATGACCTAGGCGGGGGAACCTTCGACATTTCCATTATCGAAATCGCGGAAATCGAAGGCGAACACCAGTTCGAGGTATTGTCCACCAATGGCGACACTTTCCTGGGCGGTGAAGACTTCGATCTGCGCATCATCGATTACCTGGCCGCGGAGTTCAAGAAGGACAACGGCATTGATCTGCACAACGATCCCCTGGCGTTGCAGCGTCTGAAAGAAGCGGCGGAAAAAGCCAAGATCGAGTTGTCATCGGCGCTGCATACCGACGTCAACCTGCCTTTCATTACCGCGGATGCGACAGGACCGAAGCACCTGAATGTCAAGCTGACCCGGGCAAAACTGGAATCGCTGGTGGAAGACCTGATCGACCGTACCCGCGAACCCTGTGAAATCGCCCTGAAGGACGCCGGTTTGAGCGCCTCCGATATCAACGAGGTGATTCTGGTCGGCGGCCAGACCCGTATGCCGAAAGTGCAGGAATTCGTCAAGAATATCTTCCACAAGGAACCGCGCAAGGACGTCAATCCCGACGAGGCGGTGGCCCTGGGAGCGGCAATCCAGGCCGGCGTGCTGGGCGGCGATGTCAAGGACGTGCTGCTGCTGGATGTCACACCATTGTCCCTGGGCATCGAAACCATGGGCGGAGTGATGACCAAGTTGATCGAGAAAAACACCACCATTCCCACCCAGGCCTCGCAGATTTTTTCCACTGCCGAAGACAATCAGACGGCCGTTACCGTACATGTTCTGCAGGGTGAGCGCGAGATGGCATCCGGCAACAAATCCCTGGGCCGCTTCGATCTGACCGATATTCCGCCGGCGCCGCGCGGCGTGCCGCAGATCGAGGTGACTTTCGATATCGATGCCAATGGCATACTCAACGTTTCCGCCAAGAACAAGGCGACCGGCAAGGAGCAGTCGATCGTCATCAAGGCCTCCAGCGGTCTGTCGGAAGACGAAGTGGAACGCATGATCAAGGATGCCGAAGCGCACGCCGAAGAGGACCGCAAGCTGAAGGAACTGGTGGCGGCGCGCAATCAGGCGGACAGCATGATCCATGCCACGGAAAAGTCCCTGGAAGAGTTGGGCGACAAGGTGCAGGTCGAGGAAAAGAGCCAGATCGAGGCGGCCATCGAGGAATTGAAGGAAGCCGTCAAGGGCGACGACAAGGAGGCGATTGAAGCCAAGACCCACGCTCTGACGGAATTGTCCGGCAAGCTTGCCGAAAGGGTCTATGCCCAGACCAGCGGCGAAGGTGCAGCGGGTTCTGCCGGTGCAGCCGATACCTCTGGTGCTTCGGAATCGGCTGGCGGCGGCGACGACGTTGTCGATGCCGAGTTCGAGGAAGTCAAGGACGACGACAAGAAATAAGCGTTTCGCCCGCCCCAGTGATGGGCGGCGTTGATTCGAGCAACATCCGGGAAGTGGTGTATCTGCTAATGCGCCAATCTGGCGCTGCAGATGCCCACTTTTCTGCTTGTCAGGGAGTCGGAAAATACAGGTTCAGTCCAATTGACCGAAGCTCCGCAGCATTGCCAGAATAGTTTTGGACAGCGCTGCGGGACTATTGCCCAGCAAACCACAATGAGAGAAAAGACCGCCGCTATCCGCTGGCGGTTGTTTACGTTATGGCGAAAGAAGATTATTACCAGCTTCTCGGTGTCGACAGAAATGCCAGCGACAGTGAGATCAAGAAAAAATATCGCAGCCTGGCCATGAAATACCATCCGGACAGAAACACGGACGACCCGGATGCCGAGAAAAAATTCAAGCAGATCAAGGAAGCCTACGAGGTGCTCTCCGACCAGAAGAAACGTGCCGCCTATGATCAGTTCGGACATGCCGGCGTCGATGCCTCCATGGGTGGCGGTCCGGGCGGTTTTGGCGGCGGGGAAAGCTTCAGCGACATCTTTGGCGACGTCTTTGGTGATATTTTCGGTGGCGGACGACGCCGCGGCAATGTGCATCGCGGTTCGGACCTGCAATACAATCTGGAACTGACCCTGGAGGAGGCGGTGGCCGGTACGGAAACGAAAATTCGTGTTCCAATGATGGCGACCTGTGATGAATGCCACGGCACCGGCGCCAAAAAGGGTACCAGTCCGGTGACCTGCTCCACCTGCCACGGGCAGGGACAGGTCAGGATGCAGCAGGGTTTCTTCTCCATCCAGCAGACCTGTCCCACGTGCCGGGGCACCGGCCAGCAGATCAAGGATCCCTGCCGGAAATGCCATGGCCAGGGCCGGGTCCAGGAAGTCAAGACCCTGTCGGTAAAGGTGCCGGCCGGCGTCGACACCGGCGACCGCATCCGTCTGGCAGGTGAAGGCGAAGCTGGGGAGCATGGCGGCCCGTCGGGAGATCTCTATGTGCAGATTCGCGTCAGGGAGCATGCTATTTTTACCCGCGATGGCGCCGATCTGTACTGTGAAGTGCCGATCAGCTTTCCGACCGCCTGCCTGGGCGGCGAACTGGAAGTGCCGACATTGAATGGCAAGGTGAAACTCAAGATTCCTGCGGAAACCCAGACCGGCAAGTTGTTTCGTTTGCGCGGCAAAGGGGTGAAGCCGGTGCGCGGAGGCCCCATGGGTGATCTGCTGTGCCGCGTGCAGGTGGAGACGCCGGTGCATTTGACCCGGGAGCAGAAGGAGTTGCTGAAACAATTTGCCGACTCCTTGTCAGGAGGCGGCAAGCATCACAGTCCCCAGGAGCATTCCTGGATGGATGGCGTAAAAAGTTTTTTTGAAAAATTGACAGGATAACGGCTGATGATTCGAATTGCTGTGGTTGGCGCCACGGGGCGCATGGGGCAATGCTTGATCGAGGCGGCTGCGACCGCCGCAAACACAGAATTGACTGTCGCGGTCTCCCGTCCTGAAAGCCAGTCCGTCGGCAGGGATGCGGGAGAAGTTGCCGGAATCGGCCGTGTGGGAGTCCAGGTATCGGACAGTCTCGGCGAAGTACTGGACCGCTTCGATGTCCTGATCGATTTCACCCGTCCCGAAGCCTCGCTGCAATATCTGGAGATCTGCCGTCAGGCAGGCAGGAAAATGGTCATCGGCACCACCGGCTACAGCAGTGAGCAGCGCGCCTTGCTTGCAGAAGCGGCCCGGGACATGGCCATCGTCCTGGCTCCGAACATGAGCGTCGGGGTCAATTTGTCTCTGAAGCTGCTGGAAATGGCGGCAAGGGTCATGGGTGAAGACACCGATATCGAGATCATCGAGGCCCATCACCGGAATAAGATCGATGCGCCGTCGGGAACGGCGCTGCACATGGGGGAAGTGATCGCCGAGACGCTGGGCCGGGACCTGGAATCCTGTGCAATCTACGGCCGGGAGGGAAATACCGGCGTCAGGGACCGGCAGACCATCGGCTTTTCCACGATCCGGGCCGGGGATATCGTCGGCGAGCACACCGTGATGTTCGCCGACGAGGGTGAACGTATCGAAATCACGCACAAGGCCAGCAGCCGCATGACCTTCGCCAATGGCGCGATCCGTGCCGCCACCTGGCTGAATGACCGGGAAAACGGTCTGTATGACATGCAGGACGTGCTGGGTCTGGCCTGAAACCAGGACATGAATCAGCGCTTCGGGTGTTTGCCCCGAAGAACGTTGTGAAGCCATCGCTGACGGCTGGGCTGCAGCATAGCTGCCGCAGGCATCATCGTCGAGCATCCTGCTGTCAGGGTTTGCCAGGAAACGACCCCGCCCCTGATCCAGCAGATAGGGTGGGCAGGTTTTTTTGCCCACCGAATCATTCATTGTGTTTCTACACATACTTACAAAACGATAATTATAAAAAAAATGCTTTGCTGGCAGGTTGGGATCCAAAATGGATTGATGATCATAAATCCTGGCTTTCAAGCCATGGAATTCATTCCGATGGCTGGTCTAATAGAATCAATCAAGAAAATCTAGAATTAATTTTAAGCACAGAGAAGAAACAAGGTTTTGTTTGGTTCTATGCATATATGCCAAAATCTAAAAGCGGTGACATGAATGTATGTTACAGGTTGAAAATTAAAGACTTGTTATATACAAACGAACTAAGGC
>JANEMG010000441.1 GCA_024511045.1 Gammaproteobacteria bacterium
GTTGATTTGTAATTGATCGCTTTTCATGTTCGCAAAACAAAAAATGGTATTTAATTACATTTCAACGAACTACGTCAACTTTCTGTGCTTTTTGTCATGTACAGAGTGAATTTACTTGCCGAAGTCAGGCACATCGAAGAGACTGCAGAGCTGCTGTACCAGCAGCAGGAAGTCGAGGCGGCCATCGAACAGATGGCGGAAAAAATCAACCTGCTGCTCTCCGACCGCAATCCGATCCTGCTGACCGTCCTGAACGGCGGCATCGTCACGGCCGGCAAGCTGCTGACGCAACTGAACTTCCCGCTGGTACTGGACGCCATCCATGTCAGTCGCTACCAGAACAAAACCCAGGGCGGCAGCATCGAATGGCTGCTGAAGCCAGACACTCCGATGCAGAACAGAACCGTCCTCATCGTCGACGACATCCTCGATGAAGGGCTGACGCTGGAAGCCATCTACCAATACTGTCAGGCCCAGGGGGCGGCATCGATCTACAGCGCCGTACTGATCGACAAGCAGCTGGACCAGGCCAAACCGGTGCAGGCCGACTTCGTCGGTCTGCAGGTCGAAAACCGCTATATTTTCGGCTATGGACTGGATTACAAAGGCTACCTGCGCAATGCGCCCGGCATCTACATCTGCAAGGAATGACATGAGCACACTGGCAATCATCGGCGGCACCGGGTTGAGCCAAATCGAAGGCCTGGAGATATCCGGACAAAAACAATTGACCACCCCCTACGGCAACCCTTCGGCAGCCTATGTACTCGGCCGGATCTCCGGCACACAGGTGGTATTCCTGGCCCGGCACGGCAACCCGCACAGCATACCGCCCCACCGCATCAACTACCGGGCGAATATCTGGGGATTGAAGGAACTGGGAGTGACAAAAGTCATCGCCGCCGCCGCTGTCGGCGGGATAACAGACGAAATGTCACCAGGCCGCATCGTCATCCCCACGCAGCTGATCGATTACAGCTATGGCCGCGACCACACCTTCTTCGCCGACGATCTGGACCAGGTGACCCACATCGACTTCAGCCACCCCTACCATGAACCCCTGCGCCGGCAATTGCTCGCTGCCGCCAACAAAGCCGGCATTCCGGTGAGTGCGCAAGGTGTTTATGGCTGCACGCAGGGACCGCGGCTGGAAACCGCCGCCGAAATCCAGCGCATGCAGCGCGACGGCTGTGACCTGGTGGGCATGACCGGCATGCCGGAAGCCGCACTGGCGCGGGAGCTGGAACTGGATTACGCGGCCTGCGCCGTGGTCGCCAACTGGGCAGCCGGAAAAACCACCAGTACCATCACCATGGCGGAAATCGAACGCAACCTGGAACAGGGTATGGCCGATATGCTGAAACTGCTGCACCAGTACCTGCTGGACTGCTGAACAGCAGATTTGACAATACCACCGACACCCACCAAGCAACGCAACCTGGAAACACCGATGAAACGCTTTCTCGCCTTCGCCTGCCTGACCCTCCTGCTGCCGACAGCCGGTTATGCGGAAAACAAACCCAAAGCCAACGAACACTTGCCGTCTTCCGGCGTAGAAGCGTTGTCGCAGGAATTGCGCAGTTTACTCTCCCAGGAAATGCAGGCATTACAGAATGGCATGCTATCCATCATCCCCGCCTATGTTTCCGGTAACTGGCGCGAAATCGAAAGCACCGCAAGAAACATCAAAAACAGCTATCTTTTACAGCAGAACCTGAGCGAAAGCCAGGCACAGGAGCTGCATGCAAAATTACCGCATGCCTTCATCGAACAGGACCAGCGGTTTCATGCCTTGGGCGGCAAGCTCGAAGAAGCGGCAAGAAATGAAAACCCTGCCCAAATAAATTTTTACTTTTCCGAAATGAACGCCGCCTGCCTGAACTGTCACAAGGACTTCGCAACACACAGATTCCCGGCCCTGACAAAAAAACAGTAGACCTGCAACCTGGCAGCATGGCTTTTCCAGAAGGGAAAAGTGGGACTGTGGTCTCAGGGGTCTTATATGGTCCGCCCCGTATTGCAAGAGAAAATTCGTTCGTGACAAAAGAAATATTGCTTCCATATATCCGGCCCTGTCTCTT
>JANEMG010000133.1 GCA_024511045.1 Gammaproteobacteria bacterium
TATAAATCCTGTTGCCGCTGTATTTGCGGTTACGGCTGTGTTCCGCAGACGTCATTGCCAGTCAGGTAACAACCGGCCATCCCTGCAGCTATTGCAATATCGTCAATCCACCCATATAGGGCCGCAGCACCTCGGGGATGACGACATGCCCTTCGCGGGTCTGATAATTCTCCAGCACTGCGATCAGGGTCCGCCCCGCCGCCAGTCCCGAACCGTTCAGGGTATGCACCAGCTCCGGCTTGCCGGTCTCGGGATTGCGCCAGCGCGCCTGCAGCCTGCGCGCCTGGAAATCCGTGAAATTGCTGCAGGAGGAGATTTCCCGGTATTGTCCCTGGCCCGGCAGCCAGACTTCCAGATCGTAGGTCCTGGCCGACGAGAAACCGGTATCTCCCGCGCACAGCAGGACTTTGCGATAGGGCAGCCCGAGCTTCTGCAAGATGCTTTCCGCATGGCCGGTCAGTTCCTCGTGGGCCTCCTGCGAATCCTCGTGCCTGACGATCTGCACCAGCTCCACTTTCTCGAACTGGTGCTGGCGGATCATGCCCCGTACATCCCGGCCATAGGCGCCGGCCTCGCTGCGGAAGCAGGGCGTATGACAGACATATTTCAACGGCATCTGCTGCGCGTCGACGATGACATCCCTGACGATGTTGGTGACCGGCACCTCGGCGGTGGGGATCAGGTAGAAAGGCGGATCGTTGTCCACCCGGAACAGGTCCTGCTCGAACTTGGGCAACTGCCCGGTACCTTGCAGGGACGCGGCATTGACCAGAAAGGGGACATAGCATTCCCGATAGCCGTGCTCGACAATATGCGTATCGAGCATGAACTGGATCAGGGCGCGCTGCAGCCGGGCGATGTTGCCCTGCAGCACCACGAAGCGGGCGCTGGCGATTTTCGCACCCAGCTCGAAATCCATGCCCGAGAGCTGCGTGCCCAGATCGACATGATCCCTGGCGGGGAAATCGAAGGGCGGCGGCTCCCCCCAGCGGCTGATCTCCAGGTTGGCCTGTTCGTCCTTGCCGTCCGGCACCGAGTCATCGAGAATGTTGGGCAGGCCCAGCTGGATCTGTTGTAGCCGGGATTGCTCATCGGCCAGGCGGGTTTCCGCGGCCTTCATCTGCTCGCCAAGATCCTGGACCGCATCCAGCAGCGGCTGTATATCCTCGCCTCGGGCCTTGGCTTGGCCAATGTCCCTGGAGCGGGTATTGCGCTCGTTCTGCAATTCCTGGGTTTCGATCTGCAGCTGCTTGCGCTGCTCCTCCAGCTCGCGATAGGCCTCGGCATCCAAGGAGAAATTGCGCCTGGCCAGCTGTGTCTTGACGTAATCCAGCTCGTTACGTAATAAACGCGGGTCTAACATGTCCGGTTGTTTACCTGAATAATAACAATTTTGGAAAAAAACGCCGCCATCATGACTGTGGCGCGATGTGGGCTGTGGCCTGCCAACTGACGATATGCTTGAGATCCAGCCTGCTCTTCAGGGTCTCGATGGCGTGCAGCACCTTGGCCGGCTGATCGTAGAACTCGATGATCAGCGGCAGCTCCAGCGACAGATTGAGCAATGTCGAGGTGTGAATTTCTTTCGATGCGCCATAACCAACGATGCCGCGAATCACCGTGACACCGATGATATGCTCTTCATCACGAAGGATATCCAGAACCTGATTCAGATGATCATGCCCTTCCAGGGTATGCACCCGGGCAATGGTGATTTCTCGTGAACTCATAGTTGTTTTCCAGTAAGCAGTCCGCCCCATGCCGCAAACAGGCAAACGACGACATTGCCGATGAACACACCCAGCAGCAGATTCAGATCGGCATCGAACGTATAGCCCTCTTCCAGCAGATACAGGATCAGGTACAGGCTGGACAAGGTCGTGAAGATGCCAATCAAAACAATCATGATGGCGAATTTATGCTCCATGGTCATGGTCACCTTGTGCAGCAGCACGGCGGCGATGACACCGATCAGAAATGCCATGAAGACATTGACCATGACCAGGGCGTACGGGAAAACCCAGCCCAGCCAGCGGATCACGCCTCCGGAATACAGAAACAGCGTCCTGCCGGTGAGCAGGCCCATCCAGACCGCCAGCAGGCAGGCTGCGATACTGATGCCGATGTTCAGACCGGCCTTCAACAGATTACCCTGTTCCAGCAGATACAGTGTTTCCAGGGAAAAGGTGGAAAAGGTCGTGAACGATCCCATGAATCCCACCAATATCGCCGCACGGTATTCCATGGCGATGGCGACGCGCTGCAGCACCAGCGCCTCGGTCAGCAATCCGATCAGGAACGAGCCGATGACATTGACCGCCAGGGTGCCATAAGGAAAACCGCGCCCGAGCCAGTGATAGACGCCGCTGGCAACGAAGAAGCGCAGTATGGCGCCGAAGGCGCCACCCACCGCGATGACCATGACCTGGCTCATTGGGCGCGCGATGCCTGTTCGGCCGGTGTATTCAAGAACAGCACAGGAACGCCGGCATGCGGACGCTTTTCCGATCCCTGCGGGTTGCCGGCGCAACGGTATCTGCGCTGCACACGGGCGCATCTCCCCCCTGTGACCGACAGCAACCTGTCATCCATCGCCTCCCCTTGTAAAGCCGGTACCGGCTTCTCTCAACATTTGATGAAATGCTGGCGATAATACTTCAGTTCGTCGATGGATTCAATGATATCGTCCAGCGCCTGATGCGTAGACTCCTTGTCGAAGCCCTTGTAGACATCCAGCGCCCAGCGCGCCGCCAGTTCCTTCAGCGTCGAAACATCCAGGTTGCGATAATGGAAATAGTTTTCCAGTCTGGGCATGGCCCGATACAGAAAACGCCGGTCCTGGCAGATGCTGTTGCCGCACATCGGCGACTGGTTTTCCGGAACCCATTGCTGCAGGAATTCAAGGGTCAAACGCTCCGCCTCCGCCTCGCCGATGGCGCTGGCCCTGACCCGCTCGATCAGTCCGGACTGGCCGTGATGCTTCTGGTTCCAGTCATCCATCGCCTCCAGCAGCGCATCCGGCTGCTGCACGGCGAGCACCGGCCCCTTGGCCAGCAGTTTCAGGTCCTTGTCGGTGATCACGGTGGCAATCTCGATGATGACATCCCTATCGGGATCCAGACCGGTCATTTCCAGATCGATCCAGATGAGATTTTGCGCATCCTGGGGCATGTGGTTTTCCTGTGACTTTGCAGTATTGAACTTGCAGTAAATTGTAGCATTGGCTACCCTGTACGCCTAATCTGACAATTACCGGTATCCGTTGGCAATGAATCTATTCACCATTATTTTTCTACTGGCTCTGGGCATCTCCACAGCACTGCAGTTCTGGCTGAGCAAACGCCAGGTCAGTCATGTCCTGCAGCATCGCGACCAGGTGCCCGATGCCTTCCGGGACAGAGTGACGCTGGACAAGCATCAGAAAGCGGCTGACTACACCGTCGACAAAATCCGCCTGGGCAATATCGATGCCGTCATTGGCCTGGTCTTCCTGCTGCTGCTGACCCTGGGAGGCGGCATCCAGCTGGCCATCGATTTCTGCAATACACTGGACTGGCCGCCCCTGATGACCGGCGTCGCCGTCATCGCCCTGGTCTTTCTGGTGATCCATGTCCTGGAACTGCCCATCAGCATCTACCAGACTTTCGTCCTGGAGGAACGCTATGGCTTCAACCGCAACACCCCGCTGCAGTTCTTCAAGGACCAGCTCCTGCAGCTGGCCCTGATGGCGATCATCGGACTGCCGCTGCTGGCCCTGATCCTGTGGATCATGGACAGCATCGGTTCCTACTGGTGGCTCTGGACCTGGGCCATACTGATGGGCTTTTCCCTGCTGATGAGCTGGCTGTTCCCTACGCTGATCGCACCGCTGTTCAACAAATTCACGCCGTTGCAGGACGGCGAACTGAAGAACCGCATTCAGCAATTGCTGGCCCGTTGCGGTTTCAGCAGCAAGGGCATCTTCATCATGGACGGATCGCGCCGCTCCGGCCATGGCAACGCCTATTTCACCGGCCTGGGCAGCAACAAGCGCATCGTGTTCTTCGACACGCTGGTGGAATCCCTGGAGGCGGAAGAGCTGGAAGCGGTGCTGGCCCATGAACTGGGACATTTCAAGCGCAAACATGTCCTGAAAATGATGGCCGCCACCGCCGTGATGAGCCTGATCAGCCTGGCGATCCTGGGCTGGTTGATCGAAGAGCCCTGGTTCTACCAGGGCCTTGGCGTGGCCGAACCCTCCAATGCCGCGGCTCTGCTGCTGTTCATGCTGGTCTCGCCGGCATTCACGTTTTTCATGCAGCCTGTCAGCGCCTATTTCCAGCGCAAGTTCGAGTTCGAGGCGGACGATTTTGCCGCACTCTACGCCAGGGCGGACAAACTGATTTCCGGCCTGGTGAAACTGTACCAGGAAAATGCCGCGACCCTGACCCCGGATCCGCTGTATTCCGCATTTCACTACAGCCATCCACCGGCGGCAATCCGCATTGCGCATCTGCAGGAAAAAAACACCTCTTCCTGACCTTGCAGCGATGTTTGCGCCGGCCCCTTCCTCAGCGTCTGACCCGCCTGTTTGCCCCGCCAGGGAAAACAGGCATGGTACAAGCCACTAATGACTGAATTGCTGGAAGGTCTGGTGATTGCCCATCTGGGCAAAGCACTGGCCGTGGAAGCCGGTGGCAGGATCATCACCTGCCACACCCGGCGCCGGCTGGAAACAGCCGCCGTCGGCGACCGGGTGCTGTGGGAAAAGCTCTCCGAAGACCAGGGCCGCGTGGTGGAAATCCTGCCCCGACGATCGGTGCTGATGCGTCCCACTCGAAATGGCGGGGAGCGCCCCGTGGCCGCCAATATCGACAGGATATTCGTCGTGTTCGCCGTGGAACCACCCTGCGATTTCCTGTTGATCGACCAGTATCTGGCAGTCTGTGAAAACAAAAACATCGATGCCCTGCTGGTATTCAACAAAATCGATCTGTTCGAGCCGGAACACCACCGGGAAACTGCCGGCGAACTGGAAACCTATCAGGCTCTGGGCTACCCGCTCCTGCGCGTCAGCGCCACGGCTGGCATCGGCATGACCGAACTGCAACAAAACCTGAGAAATCACACCAGCATGCTGGCAGGGCAGTCCGGCGTCGGCAAATCCTCGCTGACCAACGCCCTGATTCCCGGTCAGCAATTGAAAACCAATAGCGTCTCGGCGACCACCCGACATGGGCGGCATACCACGACGGCGGCAACACTCTACCATCTGCCCTGCGGCGGGGATCTGATCGACAGCCCCGGCGTCGCGGTATTCGGCCTTGCCGGACTCACCGAGCGACAACTGGGCCATGGCTATCGGGAGTTCCAGCCACTGATCGAACAATGCCGCTTCAACGACTGCCGGCATGTCCAGGACAAAGGCTGCGCGGTACGGGCGGCCGTTGAAGCCGGCCGGATTTCAAAGCATCGCTACCGTCGCTTTCTCAAGCTGCGGGAAAAAATGGACTTGTCCGGTTGAGTCAAATCAGCCCGGCGGCCAGGTCAATTGCCGGCCGCCCAGCAGATGCACGTGCAGATGGAAAACCTCCTGTCCGCCATGGGCATTGCAGTTGATGACCGTGCGGTAGCCATCCTCGGCCAGACCCTGCTGTTTCGCCAGCTCTGCCGCAGTGAGCAGCAACCTGCCGGCCATTTGCACATCGTCCAGATCATTCAGGGTCGGCACATGGGTTTTGGGAATGATCAGGATATGCACCGGCGCCCGGGGGTTGATGTCCCGGAAGGCGAGGATTTCCTGGTCTTCATGGACGATATCCGGCTGTATGTCGCCAGCCGCCATTTTACAGAATAGACAGTCTGTCATTTTGCTAACCTCAAAGGTAACTATTCACCCATAGTATAACCAGCCCCTATGGGTGGTCTGTGGAGGAAGTGTCTTTGGCAGGGATGCCAAAGTCAAGCCTGCAGGGATGTATTCACGGCGTCTTTCGGAACAGACTACCCATAGGGGCCCGAGTAGTCAGTTCCCGTCTATAAATGACGGGAACTGACCCGGCACAGGGAAGTGCCGGCATAATCAATGACCACAAGGCATTGATTGTGAAGAAAACAGCCAATCGCATTTGCTGTTTTATTGCTATAAACACCCCTTGGATAGATGTTTATAGATGCTAACGAGTTACCCTCAAAGATCTGTTCGGCCATTGAAGGCATGGGCCAGGGTGCCGCTGTCGATGAATTCCAACTCCCCGCCCATGGGCACGCCGTGCGCGATTCTGCTCGCCTTGACCCGGTGCCTATGTGCCAGTTCAGCGATGAAATGCGCCGTCGCCTCCCCTTCGACGGTGGAATTGGTCGCCAGTACCGCCTCTTTCACATCCCCCGATGCAAAACGCTGCTCCAGCAGCTCCAGACCCAGCTCTTCCGGCCCGATATCGTCCAGGGGCGAAAGCCGACCGTGCAGGACGAAATACACGCCGGCAAAAAAAGTCGCCTGATCGACAATCCAGACGTCGGCCGGATTTTCCACGATGCACAGCAGGGACTGGTCCCGTGAAGGGCTGGCGCAGATGGCACAGATTTTTTCTTCGGTCAGCGTGCGGCAGACGCTGCACTGCTGCAACTTGTCCACTGCCTCCAACAGGCATCGGGCAAGATTGCCGGCGCCCTGCCTGTCCCGCTGCAGCAGATGAAAAGCCATGCGCTGTGCAGATTTCGGACCAACCCCGGGCAGACAGCACAATGCCTGGATCAATTCTCCCAACAGGCCATTTATTTGCATATCGACAAAAAACTTGAAATTTCAGGGGCTGATGCGGCCGATGCCGCGC
>JANEMG010000442.1 GCA_024511045.1 Gammaproteobacteria bacterium
AGTCAAGCCTACAGGGATGTATTCACGGCGTCTTCCGGAACAGACTACCCATAAGGGCCCGAGTAGTTACGATGAGCATGGGATGACAGTTATTATTCGATCGCTGTTTTTCACTTTGGGAAATGGCTGAAGCTTGTGGGTAATCAGGATAAGTTTTCGTTCCTTTCCTGGCATCAGACAGCTTGCAAGTGGCTGCCCTCCCGCGTGTCGAATGGTCGTCGCCTGGTGTCACTCGATTACAGATTCTAATAGCGGTTCAGGTCGAATAGGCCGGCATGCAGGCCCCGATATTTCCTGTGCCGGGCATTGAACCAGTCGGCGTACTGCCATATTTCCGGATTGCTGCGGCGAATTCCGAATCTGCTGTAGAAGCTTTCTTTCTCTGCGCCGGAGCGGGAGGTTTTCAACAGCTCGATGAAATCGGCCAATTGCTCTTTCTTAACGCTGAAGAAGAAGTTGGGGTAGCTGCCGATAAACCCCGGGACGACGGTAACCGTGTCTTTTTCCGGATCCCGGCGCAGATTTTCCGCGAACATCACGGCGACATTCTTCAGTCCTTTGTTGACCAGCAGCGTGTAGACGGAATCTTCATCTGCCGCTGTTGATGTCCTGATTCTCAGCAGCGACATTTCCGGCAGCAAATCGGTTTCCTTGCCTTTGAGGCTGGCAATGCGGCGCATCTGAATGGCGATCTCCTGCTGCAGCGGCGCTGGTTCGCTGCTGCAGAGTTCTGATTCGATGCAGTGATCGATGCTGTTCACAGGCCCGGCCGCGCCGCCCAGTCTGTTTCTGAGCTGGTTGAAAAACTCCCGTTTGTAGTCGCTGCCGGTGAAATTGATACCGGTTTCATGCCCGGCGCTGAAATAGGGCTGATCGATAAAAGTGATGATCTTGCCGAAAACGCCTCGATACCAGTCGTCGTGCATTTTCTGCCGCTGGTCTGCGGGCATGAGTCTGAGAAAGTTGTTTTCCGCGTCCATACGCAGAAAATCCATGTACATACGGGTCGCCAGTTGATGCCCCACGGGTCCGTAGACATTGAACCCGGCGACCAGCAGATAATGAATACGCTCGAAGATGGGGTAATCGATCACCCAGGCCGTCAATGGTGTGTCGCCGACCAGACCCTTGACCACGGTGGCGCTGTCGAAATGACGGAATACAGTCAATGCGGCGTTCCGGTTGATCCTGTCTCCATCCCAGATATCGCCGAATCGGAAGGGGCCATGTTCTTCGATCAGTTGGTCGGCGAAGGCATCCTTGGCGTTGAGATAGCTTTTTGCCAGATCATCATATTTTCGCCAGCCCAGCAGTCCGATCCGGTCTTCGGCGGCCCCGGGCAATTGCAGGGTCGGGTCTTCATTGATCAGAAAATCATTGACCTGCCGGGCGATTTTTCCGCCAGCCCCCCGGTCAGGGTTGAAAAACACGACCCAGAAGCGGTCCCTGACGACGTTCAGGGCGATCTGGCCACGGCAGACAGGGCCTTTGATGAATCCGGAGACGAAATGTTGGGCATCGTCCAGCAGGAACCGGTAGCGGGACGAGCGCGGTAGAGCCTGAAAAGTCCTGAAGGGATTGGCTGCCGATTCCGGCGCGTAGGAGGGCAGTTCCGTGACCGTGTAATCGGGTTGCAGAAACAGTTGCCGATAGCGCTGCATGCGCTGCCCGCTCAGTTCATAGACGAAATGCGTCTTGTCGACGATGGTCGCGACGATTGGCCGCAGCCGGTACCAGAACGGTCTGCTTCCCGGGTCATCGTAGGGGCGCAGGGTGGTGATCTCCTGTATCGGCTGGCCGGGCGGGGTGCTGGAGCGTACCAGCCGGAAGAATTCATCCTCGGGGTGCCCCCGGAAATGCAGATGGCCGATAAACAGGTGTTCATGGATATAGCGGGAAACCAGTTGCTGTTTCAGCGAAGCACCATCGCTGACCGCCATGGAGAGCGAAGCGAAGACGGTTAGTCCTCGGTAGCGACCAGGGCCGCACTGTTTATCCGGCGTGCGATAGCGCAGAGGAGAAACAAAGTAGGCATACGAAAAGTCGCGTCCAGTCATTTGAGGGAGTGCTGCGTAGCC
>JANEMG010000443.1 GCA_024511045.1 Gammaproteobacteria bacterium
AAACAGCACTCGCCAGATTTTGAAAAATCCCGTGCTCGACGACTCCCGGCGTGGCGTTCAACAGCCCGTCAAGAGTGTTGCTGTCGAGTGCCGGCGGAAACACCATATCCAGCACCAGACTACCATGGGAAGTCATCACCAGACCATCTTTATTGGCCGTCTGACGCAAGGCGCCATGCCCACCAACGGCTTCCAGGGATTTTTTCACCAGCGGCCAGGCGAAGGCCGGCACTTCCACTGGAATGGGATAACGTTCACCGATGCGCTCGACCAGTTTGCTGCGGTCCACCAGCACCAGAAACCGGTCGCAGCCCCGGGCCAGCAGTTTTTCCCTGACCAGATCGTAGCCGCGACCCTTCAACAGCGTCAGATCCGGAGTCACTTCATCGGCGCCGTCGACATACAGATCGAGATGCTGGACATGCTCGATGGCCTGCACCGACAACCCCAACTGCTGCGCCTTGATGGCGCTGACCATGGAACTGGCCACGACAGCGACGCGCAGTCCTTCTTCACTGCTGCGCCGCGCCAGTTCCTCGATGAAACAATTGGCAGTCGAACCGGTGCCCAGTCCGACCAGCATGTCGTCCTCGACCAGCCTGGCTGCCTGTCTGGCCGCGAGCTGTTTATCGTTCATACCCTGCCCTCCTTAGCCGGCAGAAGCCGGCGGGATGCCGCCGCCATCCTGTCAAATCAACGGTGCAATGATCAGGGCGACCACGGACATCAATTTCAGCAGGATATTCAGCGATGGCCCGGAAGTGTCCTTGAAGGGGTCGCCGACGGTATCGCCGGTCACCGCCGCCTTGTGCGCCTCGCTGCCTTTTTTCAGATGTTTGTCATCGTAGCTGTAGCCTTCCTCGATCATCTTTTTGGCATTGTCCCAGGCCCCGCCGGCGTTGGCCTGAAACAACGCCATCAACACGCCGGATGCTGTGACCCCGGCCAGCAGGCCGCCCAGCATCAGGGCATTGGTGTTGCCATCGGTGAATAACTGCGCGCCGAAACCGAATGCCACCGGTGTGGAAACCACCAGCAGCCCGGGAACGATCATTTCCCGGATGGATGCCTTGGTGGAAATGGCCACGCATTTGTCGTATTCGGCCTTGCCATCGGCGGCATCGAAGATATCCTGATCTTCCTGATCCCATTGATGGTATTGGCTGTCGCCATTCTTGCTCATCACCGCGAGCGCCGCCTTCAATTCAGGAATGTCCTTGAATTGTCTGCGCACTTCCTCGATCATGCTCATCGCCGCCCGGCCCACGGCCTGCATGGCCAGTGCGGAAAACAGGAAAGGCAGCATGGCGCCGATGAACAGGGAACCCATCACGTACGGGTTGGTGATATCGATGCTGATCAATGGCGAATCGAGATGGGTGTCGTTGTAGACGGTGCGGAAGGCGGCAAACAGAACGATAGCGGTCAGCGCTGCGGAACCAATGGCAAAACCCTTGCCGATCGCGGCCGTGGTGTTGCCCACCGCATCCAGCTTGTCGGTACGCTGGCGCACTTCCTCCGGCAGATTGGCCATTTCCGCGATACCGCCGGCATTGTCGGAGATCGGCCCATAGGCATCGACGGCCAGCTGGATGCCGGTGTTGGACAGCATGCCCACGGCGGCGATGGCGACGCCATAGAAGCCCGCCATGCTGTAGGCGGCAATCATCGCCGCAGCGAGAATGATGATCGGCCAGGCAGTGGACATCATGCCCACCGACAGTCCGGCAATGATGTTGGTGGCCGAACCGGTCACCGACTGTTTGACGATGCCGATGACAGGGTTGGTTCCGGTGCCGGTGTAATGCTCGGTGATCTTGCCGATGGCCAGTCCGGAAAACAGCCCGAACAGCAATGCGTAGAATACGCCATTCGCGGTATAGTCGATGCCAGCGATATGCCACTGCGCGGGCAGCATCGCGGTGATGATGAAATAGGTAGCGATCAAGGTCAGAAATGCGGCAAGGAACTCGCCGATATTGAGCGCCCGGTGCGGGTTGCCGTCCGGCCCGCATTTGACGAAAAAAGTACCGATGATGGACATGACGATCCCGGTTCCGGCAATCACCAAGGGTCTG
>JANEMG010000134.1 GCA_024511045.1 Gammaproteobacteria bacterium
GGAGCGCCTATCATAACAAATAGGCACCAGACACGCCCCTCCTTATCCCCTTGTTTTGGCGCCAGTTAGCCAAAAAATTCACTGGTTTTTCGAGTTTTGCATTTACCTCCTATGATTCAACATTTGTTGACTATGACACCTACGCATTTGCCGGAAGTGTCAATGACCACCAGAACCGAGACATTGTTAATGGCCATAGCGCAAATTGCCAAGCCAGATTTCCGGATTCCGCTATCGCTGCATCCAGGCTGTATGGGAGTGTTCTCGGTGAGAACAAAAGGAGACACCATCTTGTGCATCCTGTAAAATCGTGTTGATCCTGTCCATTCCAGCCAATGCTGCGGGCAATGACGGCGCCGGTTCAATTGGCGCTGAAGGTGTCTGGCGCATGGGTGGATATTTTTTCCTTTGCCGGCGCTGCAAAGCACAGTGCCGGTCTTTCTCAAGTCTGGTTGGTACTGAATGTCCTCCACTGATAAACACAAGTGGGTCTTCCCCGCACGCTTCCGCACCGGCGCCTACAGTTGGAAGGCGTCGAAACTGGCCTGTCAGCGCATTCGCGAAGCGGTCTCCGAGATCAAAAAAGTCGCCAGGAAAGATCCGGTTTTCGGGGCGGAGGGCGCGGTCCGTCTGCTGGAAAAGCTTTGGCCGGCGCTGCAGCACATCGACACTTCCAGCGGGGCGGTGGGATCCGCCGTGAACAAGGCGCAGGACGCCTTGCTGCCGATCATCATCGATGCTCCCGCTGACGAAAAGACGCGCGAGCAATGGCTGACCCGGCTCTGGCAGGCGGTGGAAGAGGATGCAGTCGATTATCTCAGCCCGGTCTGTGACCGCTGGGGCGAGATCTGTGGTTCGGTGGAAGTCGCCGGTCGCTGGGCCGATGAGTTGCTTCCCACACTGCGTTCATGTTGGTCGGATCCGTGGCGTTATTTCCGTGGTGCGACAGCTTGCCTGTCCTGTCTGCTGGTGGCGGGCCGGTATCAGGAATTGCTCGATCTTCTGGAGTTGGATAGTCCTCCCATGTGGCATTACCGGCGCTATGGCCTGGGCGCCGCGCTGGGCAATTCCTATATTGCCCGCTTTCGCGCACTGGCAAAGCGTTACCCGATGAAGGACAAGGCGCTGATTCTGGCCGATCTGATTGCCAGCACACCGGGAGAAGAGGGCAATTGGTTCGCCGCGGCCAAGGAGATCGGGCTTTTTGATCTGGCGCTGGAACTGGCCAACCGAAGTCCCTGTGATCCGAAAACGCTGACCAGGGCGGCGAGGGATTTCCTCGACTCGGAACCGGCATTCGCGCTCGGTTGTGCCATGGCGGCGCTTTCTGGTTGAGCGAGGGATGGGGTTACGAGGTGACCAGTGCCGATGTCGTGGAGGCCTATGACCGGGGCATGGATGCCGCCTCCAGTTTGAATCAGGTCGATGCCGTGTACAGCCGGATCCGGCAACTCATCGATCCGAAGGAGAATGCCGCTGCGTCGTTCGTACGGCAGTCCCTGCAAGCAAGTATGGATGCGCAGGCTTCACGGATCAAATAAGCGTGAGCGTATGAGCAGGACGGGCGCATATAAATCACTGTGAGAATAGAGCTTTATGTGGGCCCCGGATTCCGCTTCGCTGCATCCAGGCTACGGTTGAATTTTGTTTTGCCGATGCCAAAAACAACGGTCGGTAGGGGGCTGCTTGTTTGCAATCGAGCGGGAGTAAGGCGGCGATGACGGATGAGGACTGGATGCGCCATGCCATCCGGCTGGCGGAACGGGCTGCGGCGCAGGGCGAGGTGCCGGTCGGCGCCCTGATCGTTCGTGACGACCGGCTCATTGCCGAAGGCTGGAACGAACCCATCGCTAGCAATGACCCTTCGGCGCATGCTGAAATACAGGCCCTGCGCAGGGCGGGCCGGGAGCTGGATAATTACCGGCTGCCCGGCGCGTCGCTGTTCGTCACGTTGGAACCCTGCGTGATGTGCATGGGGGCGATCGTGCATGCGCGCGTCGAGAGGCTGGTTTTTGGCGCCTACGACCCCAAGCGTGGCGCGGTCTGTCATGCCCTGCAGCTGGCCGAGGCGGATTTTCTGAATCATCGGGTCGACTGGCGGGGCGGCGTCATGCAGGAGGCCTGCGCGGCGCTGCTGCTGGATTTTTTCCGGCAACGCCGTTGACTGGAGGGAATGGGCTGTCAGCCACAGGCTGGCTTTCTCAGAGTGCGGGGATGTCGATCGACAAGGCACTGTTGGAAGATTTTTCCGGCAGGTTTTTTTCCTTGACCGCCATGGCATTCTTTCCGATCTGGTCTTCTCCGGTAAGCCATACCAGCAATTCATAGTGGCTGCGGATATTCTCGACGTAGCGCACCGGTTCCTTGCCGCGCGCATAGCCGTGGCGCGTCTGCTTGTACCATTTCTTCTGGCTGAGCAGCGGTAGGGTCTTTTTCACGTCGATCCATTTGTCCGGGTTGCCGCCCAGTTTCTGGGTGAGTCTGCGGGCGTCTTCCAGGTGTCCGTAGCCGACGTTGTAAGCGGCCAGCGCCATCCAGGTCCGGTCCGGCTCCGGGATACGCTCGGGAATCTTGTCGATTCTATGACGGAAATAACGGGCTCCGCCCATGATGCTCTGTTTGGGGTCGTTGCGGTTCTTGATGCCCATCTGCCTGGCCGTGCCGCGGGTCAGCATCATGATGCCGCGTACGCCGGTGGGCGAGCGGGCGTTTTTCAGCCAGTGTGATTCCTGATAGCCGATGGCGGCCAGCAGCCGCCAGTCGAAGTTGTATTTCTTTGCCGCTTCTTCAAAATAGGCCTGATAGAGGGGCAGGCGTTTTTTTTTGTGTTCCCGGAATTTGCACAGGCCGACATAGTTCAGGCTCGTGGCATGACCGTAGTGGCGTTCGATCAGTTGATCCAGGGTTTTGTCCTTCTTGATGTCGGCGAAGAAGTGCACCACTTCATCGTACAGGCTGTTGTCCCTGGAAGGGCTGAGCGCCCAGGCCAGCTTGCGCGGTTCGGTGATGTTGAAAGCGATGTTCAGTTTGGGGTAGAAGCGGCGGATCAGTTTGATCTGGTTGGAGTCGGCGACCGTGTAGTCGATCAGGCCTTCATTGACCAGATACAGCAGGCCGTCCGTATCCAGGTCGTCGTTCACATACCATTCCAGCGCCGGAGTCTTTTTCTGCAGTTTTTTCAGCGAATTGATGTGGCTGGTGCCCTTGACGACTTCCAAGATGCCTTTGGCCAGGTCGTCGGCGTTTTTCGGGCGTCGTCTGCCGGAACGGTAAATGATCTGTTCTGTGATTTCGTCATAGGCCGGAGCAAAGCGCATGCGTTTTTTGCGCTGTTCGGTGACGGTCAGTGCCGCGGCGGCAATGTCAGCCTTTCCAGTGCTGATTTGTTCCAGGATGTCTTCGAAGGTATCGGGGGTGATGAATTCCGCTTTGACTCCCAAGCGTTTGGCGAACAATGTCACCAGGTCGTATTCCAGGCCGGCAAAGCCTTCCGGGCCTTCATAGTAAGTGGTTGGGTCGTAGCGGGTGAGAACCTTGAGAACGCCTTTTTCCTTGATTTGCTGCAGCTGTGATTGATGCGGCAGTAGCAAGTACTGATTTTGCCTTGGCAGCAGAACAACTACGGCCAGAATGAGTATTAGCAGTAGAATCAGGCGCACATAGAACCCGTTGGTTAACGAAGCTGTTTATAGTGGTTGATCAGTCCGTTCGTTGAACAGTCATGTGTTTTAACTGTAGTGCAGCTTTCCAGTTCAGGCAATATTGCTTTTGCCAAAACCTTGCCCAGTTCCACTCCCATCTGATCGAAGGAGTTGATGTTCCAGATTGCACCCTGTACGAAAATTTTGTGCTCGTAGAAGGCAATCAGCGTGCCCAGGGTTTCCGGATTGAGTTGTTTGAAGAGAAAGGAATTGGATGGCTTGTTGCCGGGGAAAACCTTGGCTGCGACCAGGGCGCGATGCTGTGGATCGTCTGACAGGCCGAGTTCCTTGCGGACTTCTTCGGCGGTTTTGCCTTTCATCATCGCTTCCGGCTGGGCGAGAAAATTGGAAATCAGGATGTCGTGATGGTTGGGCAGGTCGTAGTGGCTGACCGCCGGGGCAAGGAAATCGCAGGGGATCAGTTTGGTGCCCTGGTGAATCAACTGGAAGAAGGCGTGCTGGCCATTGGTTCCCGGCTGGCCCCAGATGATCGGGCCGGTATGGTAGTCGACCGTTTCCCCCTCGATGTCGACGCTCTTGCCGTTGCTTTCCATGTCGTCCTGCTGCAGGTAATCAGGGAAGAAACGCATGGACTGGTCGTAGGGGAGTATGGCGTGGGTTTCGGCCAGGAAGAAATTGTTGTACCAGATGCCCAGCAGGGCCATGATGACCGGAATGTTCTTTTCGTAAGGGGTGTTCCTGAAGTGTTCGTCGGCAGCGAATGCACCGCTCAGCAACTTGATGAAATTGTCCATGCCCACGCTCAAGGCTATAGACAGGCCTATGGCCGACCACAGGGAATAGCGGCCCCCAACCCAGTCCCAGAACTCGAACATGTTTTCCGGGTCGATGCCGAAGTCGGTGATTTTTTCCCGGTTCGTCGAGATGGCGACGAAATGCTTGGCAATGGCGCTTTCATCGTTTGCCGCGTCGAGCAGCCATTTCCTGGCGGAGACGGCGTTGGTCATCGTTTCCTGGGTGGTGAAGGATTTGGAGGCAATGAGAAACAGCGTGGTATCCGGGGAGAGCTCCTTCAGGGTTTCCACCAGGTCGGTCTGGTCGACATTGGAAATGAAGTGGGTTTCAAGGTCGGGTTTTTTGTAGGGATGCAGGGCCGTGGTGACCATCTTGGGCCCCAGATCGGAGCCGCCGATGCCGATATTGACGATATCCGTTATGCGTTTGCCGGTGTAGCCCAGCCATTTGCCGCTGTGTACGGTGTCGCAGAACTGCTGCATTTTTTCCAGGACGGCATTGATTCCAGGCATGACATCCTTGCCGTCGACATAGACCGGATGATTGCTCCGGTTGCGCAGTGCGGTATGCAGGGCCGCGCGGTCTTCCGCGACATTGATTTTTTCGCCCGTGAGCATGGCTTCAATTTTTTGCCCCAGGCCTGACTGGTTGGCCAGTTTTACCAGCAGCGTCAGGGTTTCCTCGGTAATGCGGTTCTTCGAGTAGTCGAACAGGAGATCGTTGTTGAAGCGCAGGGAAAATCTGTCAAAACGCTCCGGGTCTGCGGCAAACAGGTCGCGCATTTTCAAATCGACAATCTGGTGCTGGTGCCTGTTCAGTTCGTTCCAGGCGGGGAGCTTTGTTGGTTGGGGCATTGGTTGAAATTCCGGGAAATTGATGGGTTAACGGCAAGTTTACGAAAAGAAATCTGTGTTGACAAGAAAGTATTAGTGGTAGCTAATTTATTGATATATACTGGTGCCGTAGTGATTGAGTAATTCCACACGCATGGTGCTTTCTTTGTAAAGAGTGTTGTGCTAGAGTGGAAAGCTCTGTCGAGCTCGATGGCCAGCGGAACTGCGTTGGGCAACTGCTTGGCGGGGTCAATGATTTTATTATAAAACAATAATTTAACAAACTGGAAGGTAAGTATGAATACAAAACAAATACTTCGGAATGTTTTCCTGGGATTGATGCTTTCCGCGTTGCCTTTGTCATCTGTTTGGGCCCATGGAGGAGCGGCGGGTACCGATACCGATCAATGTAAGATCCAGCTCCAGGGGGAATGGGTGCATTATACAGCATATCAACCCTTTACCAGTCCTGGTGAGGAGTTTTGTGAAAATATCCCCGCATTGAATACTCCGACCAATCTGGTATTCGATTACGTAGGCAAAAAGCTGCGCGGCATGCAGGTGGAATTTGAAATCACCAAGGAGCCTGAAGGCAAGACGATCTTCCGCCAAGAAGCGAAGAAGCACGCTTCCGGAACGGTCAATGCAACGGTGACCTTCAAGGAAAAAGGCAATTATCTTGCGCATGTGAAACTGATACCCGAATCCGGCGAGCCGGTGGACGCGCATATCGCTTTTACCGTTGGTGCCGGCAAAGAGGCATCCAAGGGCGAGATCGGCATCTATCTGCTGTTCCTGCTGGCGGGTCTGTATGTATTGTATCTTTCCAACGAAGGCTTCAAACAAAAGGTCAACGGCCTGTTGGGCAAGGCAAAAGAATGGTAGCACTTGGTGTGCAGGCTTGAAGATGTCTGGTTGAGCCGGGCATTTTCGGGTTTGCTCGCAATGCGGCCGTAAATCAAAAGTGTTGACAGTATTCTGCAGTCTTTTCCGGTGACAATTGGGTCGGAAAAGACTGCAGAAAAACACACAAACAGAGCACGGGTTGCCGTTTTTAAAAAGTCAAGGCAGCAACGCAGGGTGTCTATTTTGGTTCCAGAACTGCTCGATCAAATATTTTCAAGGTAAAAAAAATGTGGAGACATGCTTTTGGTGTTTTGGTGGGGGTTACCGCTTTACTGAGTTCCTATTCAGTATCCGCGGCAGTCGATCTGCCACCAACGATTAAAGTAGAACCTGGCAAGGCTGAGCCGGTTTGTGATTCCAACATGCCTGAATGGCGGGATGCTCAAGTCGTCGAAGGCGTGCAGATACAGGAATCGATACGCTGCAACCCGGACAATCCGGCGACGGTTGCAGCGCTGGTCAAGGGGACCAACAATATTTCCATGGGCACGCTCATGGATACCTATCTCGCCGCAGACGCGGTGATCAAGAAAAATGACCGGGATGGCGACGGCGATCCGGATCTGATCATCATCAAGCTCGAAGTCGCGGAGTTGAATGGTCATTCTC
>JANEMG010000135.1 GCA_024511045.1 Gammaproteobacteria bacterium
GAAATAAAAAACAGGTAGGGGAAGGTGATGCGCAGCATCTGCACGGCCAGATCATACTGCTTGCCCTGCCACAGAAACCCGGGTGCGAAGAGCATGATCAGGATAGGCGCGGCGAGCACGCTGATGACCGACACCGCCATCAGCACCAGTGCCAGCGTGCCGCCGGTCCTGTCGACAAACTGCTTGAGCGCCTCCCGGCCGTCCTGCTCCTTGTAATCCGACAATACCGGCACGAAGGCTTGGGCGAATGCCCCCTCGGCAAACAGGCGACGCAGGAAATTGGGGATCTTGAAGGCGACGAAAAAGGCGTCCGTCCCGGAATCGGCGCCAAAAATCCTGGCAAACAGCATGTCCCGGACAAACCCCAGAATACGGGAAATCATGGTCATGCTGCCGACCACCGCGGTCGATTTGAAAAGCTGCCTGCTCAACGCCGCCTCCTTGTCCGGAGTTAAAAAGTTGACAATAATATCATTTAAAAAGATAATATGCGGTTCTTATTAACATGATAAAGCAATAACCGAGGAACTATGGCTAATACAGCACAAGCTAGAAAGCGAGCTCGTCAAGCGGAAAAACACCGCGAACGCAATGCTGGACAACGCAGCAGACTGCGCACCTTCATCAAAAAAGTTATTGCTGCAGTCGATTCTGGTGACCAGGAAAAAGCCCAGGCCGCTTACAAAACGGTCGTTCCAGTTATTGATTCAGCAGTCAACAAGGGGCTTATCCACAAAAACAAGGCGGCCCGCAACAAAAGCAGACTGAACGCAAAAATACGGGCGATGCGCTAAAAACTATAAAATCATTCCCCAAAAAAGGCCGCGAAGGTTCACTTCGCGGCCTTTTTTGTTTGGGGGGCTGCTATAACCCCTGACAGACTGTCAGACCAACACCATATTGTCCCTGTGCACCAGCTCGGGTTCGTCGAAATAGCCGAGAATCTTCTCGAAATCGGCGCTCGGCCTGCCCATGATCATCGCCGTCTCCTGCTTGCCATAATTGATCAGCCCCCGGGCAATTTCGCGGCCCTTCTCGTCCACGCAGGACACCAGTTCGCCGCGCCGGAAATCCCCCTGCACCGCCTTGACGCCGACCGCCAGCAGGCTTTTGCCGGCACTCTGCAGCACGCGCACCGCCCCGGCATCCAGAACCAGCCTGCCCTTGACCTGCAGCTGCCCGGCCAGCCAGCGTTTTCTGGCCACCAGCGGCGCGAGGTCCGGCTGCAGATAGGTGCCGATATCGGCACCGGCAACGACACCGGCAATCACCCGCTGCTGCTCGCCAGAAACAAGCACCGTTGCCGTCCCGGAACGCGCCGCCAGCCTGGCCGCGCGAATCTTGGTGGCCATACCGCCGCGTCCCAGGCCGCTGCGGCTGCCGCCGGCCATGGCATCCAGCCGCGCATCATTGACCCTGGCATGGGAAATCAATTCCGCATCGAGGTCACCTTGCGGATCACTGCTGTACAGGCCCTGCTGGTCGGTCAGAATCAGCAGCAGATCCGCCTCCACCAGATTGGCGGCCAGAGCGGCCAGCGTATCGTTGTCGCCAAAGCGGATTTCATCGGTCGCCACCGCGTCATTTTCGTTGATCACCGGCACCACACCGAAACTCAGCAATGTCAACAACGTGCTCCGGGCATTCAAATAGCGTTGCCGGTCTGACAAATCATCATGGGTCAGCAGCACTTGCGCCGTATGCAGGTCATGCTCCTGAAAATTGTTCTCGAAAACCTGCACCAGCCCCATCTGCCCCACCGAAGCTGCAGCCTGCAGTTCATGCAGCGTCCGCGGTCGTCGCTGCAGTCCCAGCCGGCTCATGCCCTCGGCGACAGCTCCGGAAGACACCAGCAGCACCTCCCTGTCCTGCCGCTTGAGCTCTGCCATCTGCGCAACCCAGCCGGCGACGGCAATCCTGTTCAACCCCCTGCCGCCATCGGTCAGCAGCGAACTGCCGATCTTGACAACGATCCGCTTCGCCTTGTTTAAATCACTCCGCTTCACTTGCCTGCTGCCGCTGCCGCTCCAGAAAATCCATAATCGCATAGACCAGTTTCTGCACACCATCACCCTGCAGTGCGGAAATCTGAAATACCGGTCCGGACCAACCCAGATCCTGAACAATGCTACGGCAGCAGACATCCCTTTCGGATGCCTCGATGCGGTCTATTTTGTTCAACACCAGCCAACGGTCCTTCTGCATCAGGCCATGCCCCCACTTTTCCACTTCCCGGATGATTTTTTGCGCGGACACCACCGGCGTCTCATCGCTCCCGTAGGGTTTGACATCGATCATGTGCAGCAGCAGACTGGTTCGGGACAAATGCTTGAGAAACTGCAGTCCCAGCCCGACCCCCTCCGCGGCGCCTTCGATGACACCGGGAATGTCGGCCACGACGAAGCTGCGCAGATCGTCGACCCTGACCACACCGAGATTGGGGTGCAGGGTAGTGAAAGGATAATCCGCAACCTTTGGTCTTGCCGAAGAAATGGCACGAATCAGACTCGATTTTCCGGCATTGGGCATCCCCAGCAGACCGACATCGGCAATCAACTTGAGTTCCAGATTGAGCCACCTGTGTTCACCGGGCGTACCCTGGCTCGCCTGCCGCGGCGCACGGTTGGTGCTGCTTTTATAGCGCGTGTTGCCGAGACCGTGAAAGCCCCCCCTGGCAACCAGCAGCACATCGCCCGCGCGGGTCAGATCGCCGATCTTTTCACCGGTATCGGCATCATGGACCAGCGTTCCCGGCGGTACCGGGACGTAGCAATCCTCACCCTTCCTGCCGGTACAGTTGCGACCCATGCCATTCTGCCCCCGGCCGGCCCGATGCACCGCGTGATAGCGGAAATCGACCAAGGTATTGACATTCTCCGCGGCAACCAGGTAGACACTGCCGCCATCCCCACCATCGCCGCCATCCGGGCCGCCCAGTGGTATATATTTTTCCCGCCGGAAACTGACCGCGCCATTGCCGCCGTCACCTGCTTCTACGCGGACTTCCGCTTCATCTATAAATTTCATTGCTGTCGATAAAAAAAAGCCCCGCCTTTCCGGGCGGGGCTTTTCATCGTTTGCATGTTATTGAACCGCACCGGTCCGGTGCCGCTGTTTGATCTTATTCGGCAACGATACTGACATACTTGCGTTTCTTCGGACCCTTGACCTGAAACGCCACCTTGCCATCCGCCGTGGCGAAAAGGGTATGATCCTTGCCGCAACCAACGTTTTCACCTGGATGAAAGTGCGTACCGCGTTGCCGGACGATAATATTGCCCGCCTTGACGAGCTGCCCGCCGAAGCGCTTTACGCCCAGCCTTTTGGCATTGGAATCACGCCCGTTTCGGGTACTGCCGCCTGCTTTTTTATGCGCCATTGTCTGCTCCCGCCGTTATGCAGAAATGCCAGTAATCTGGACTTCTGTGAAATACTGACGATGCCCCATCTGCTTCATATGGTGCTTGCGTCTCTTGAACTTGATGATCTTGACTTTCTTGTGTCTGCCCTGGGAGGTAACCGTTGCCGTCACCTTGCCGCCTTCGATAAAAGGCTGACCCACTTTGACGGTATCTCCAGACTGAACCATCAGCACTTTGTCGAATTCGATATTCTCCCCAGTACCTTTTTCCAGTTTTTCGATTTTCAGTGTAGAACCTTCCTCTACCCGGTACTGCTTACCACCCGTTTGAATTACCGCATACATCAGCGTCTGCTCCATCAAGCATAGTTATTTGTAAAAGTGAACCCGGAATTATATTGCGCCAACCCTGCAGCGTCAACCCCAAATTGCATGCCGACGTCTGCCGATGCATCATTCAAGTGATATAATCATTGACACGATCGGGTCAAATTCACTACGATTAGCGTGTTTTGCAGTTGACCGGACATTATACACGGACAAAACCTTCATCGGGAACAACCAAGAGTTCTTACTATTACACCTGATCTAATGGCATCACATCAACCGAGCAGCACACCGCCCCCCATCGATTTCGACGCAATCAAGAACCTGACCAGCACCGAAGCCAAGGCCGTCGACCAACTGATTCTGAATGAACTGAGTTCCGACGTGGTTTTGATCAACCAGATCGGTCATTATATCGTCGGCAGCGGCGGCAAGAGACTGCGTCCCATGCTGCTGCTGCTGGCCGCAAAATCACTGGGCTATACAGGCAGCAATCACCTGATCCTGGCCGCCGTCATCGAATTCATCCATACCGCGACACTGCTGCATGACGATGTCGTGGACGAATCCGAACTGCGCCGCGGCAAGGAATCGGCCAATGCCGTGTGGGGCAATTCGGTCAGCGTGCTGGTGGGTGACTACCTGTACTCCAGCGCTTTCGAGATGATGGTCAGAACCAACAACATGCGGGTCATGGATATCCTCTCCAAGACAACCACGGCGATCGCAGAAGGTGAAGTCCTGCAGCTGCTGAACTGCAATAACCCCGCCACCAGCGAACAAAAATATCTGGACGTCATCTCCCGAAAAACCGCCATCCTGTTCAGCGCCGCGACCAAACTGGGGGCCGTCATCAGCAACACGACGCCGGAAATAGAAGAAAGCCTGGCCGCCTATGGCCAGCACCTGGGCATCGCCTTTCAGCTCATCGACGACGCCCTGGATTACAAATCCACACAGGAGGAACTGGGCAAAAACCTCGGCGACGATCTGGCCGAAGGCAAGCCTACCCTCCCCCTGATCCATGCCATTGCCGCCGCCGGCAGCGAACAGCAGGCGGAGATCGTCAGAAACGCCATCAAGGAAGGCAACCGCGATGCCTTCAACGAAGTCTACAACATCGTCAAAGACACCGACGCCATCGCCTATACCGAGCAGCGTGCGGACGAAGAAGTGGGCAAGGCAATCGCCGCCCTGACGCCGCTGCCCGATTCGGATTTCAAAGAGGCGATGATCCAGCTGGCCAATTTTTCCGTGCAGCGCAACTACTAGCTGCGGAAGAAATATAAAACAAACCCGGCAACCCTATTGGATACGGGACTTCAGTCCCGCAGCCGGCCAATGCCAAAGCCTCACGAAAGATTTGCCAACATGGCTTCATGGTCATTTCTGGCCAGCAGGATTTGCCGTCGCGCAAAAACACCTATACAATTGCATGTCTGCTGACATCATTAACGGAGTGTAGCTCAGCCTGGTAGAGCACTGCCTTCGGGAGGCAGGGGCCGGAGGTTCGAATCCTCTCACTCCGACCAACCTTTCTTTATTACCGTTAAAAGCCTTATCTTGCCCACGCTGAATACGAAAACGGCTTCAGTATGCATTTATCCTGCAAGTAGCCTCGCAAAGCAAACATGCGCGGATCTGCACGGAACCTGAAGATACGATATAGAAAGTAGCGATCTGCATTGTCCTGCGAGAATTTCAACTCATTTGGCGTCACGAAGAATGGTGTATTCTTACCGTATTTTGTCGTCTTTGCCTCAATGAACCGATCAGTTCCATTTTCCTCAAACGATCGAATATCGAAACCCGCCAGTGGTCCAACGGTGACTGATACCTGCTCAATGCGCTCAACAAGTGCCTCTTTACCGGCACGAATTAGCCTTGCCCTTTCATAATTGATAACAAATTGTTCTCCAGCCTGCCCAAGTTCCTGATTGCGCGCCTCCCGCTCAAAATAGTTGACACCACTCGGATTATAAATTGCTGGAGGATCAGCAACTGCCCCCCTCTTTGGAGGAGTCTCCAATGCCGCTAGAAAATCAGCAACTGTTGGAATTGAAGGTACAGTATCTGTATCTGCCTGGAACAACGACTGAAACTCAGGATTGTTCGCGAGGAAGTTATATACAACGCTTGGCAAAAGTGTACGTTGGTAATTATACCGTTGGCAAATCATAATTTAGCAAAACAGTAGCACCAGAAAATGCCGTAAGCATTTGTTAATATGTGATATGTTTCTATTAGCCGGCTGTTTCTGGCTGCTAAATTTTCAAGTGCGGAAAGTATAAACCGCGGTTTATACCCATTGATGTATGGAATCCCCATTTCAATAAGTACCGCACTAATGTTTTGATGCTTTAGTTCAACCGAACTATCTGTTCGATTATCTAAATTCTCCATCAATGCTCGACGATGCTCAGTCTTATTGTACTTCCGCCCGGCCAGTTCCAACCTGAGCATGTTAAAGTAATCCTCAACAGCCGCTTCGACCTCTGCTTCTGACCAGTTCTTTGCCATTACAACCCATTAAATCGTCACAGTAGAACACCTGGCATCCTGCATCCTCCTGTACAGATCCCTATTTGCGGCTTTCCAACACAGATCACCTCAAACATACTCGCACGTATAGCAGGTCAGGCACTCACGCACGGCCCAATTCCGAATTAGGCGTAGCATTTGAAATGAGTCCGTAAATGGCATGCGTTCACAGTATGCACTTTAATTTTTCCCCCATAATGCCTCTAGCTTCGCCTCTGACAGCATAAATAAACACAATTGTGCAGCGCCCAAGCACAATTGGCATTGGCGCAGCATCTCTTGAACAAGTTCTTAGCGTGCTCCCCCCTACGTTCGCATCAGGATTTGCCGCTTTGTTCATACCGAATGAGTGATCTTATCTTTAAGTACGGGTGCAGCCTTAGTGGAATCCGGAAAAAGCCGCATCAACCCGGTATCGGTAACGACGATTGTCAAGATAGTTGTCCTATTTTCTACGCTACTTTCTCTCTAACTTCCTGTTCTTCTGTCTCTGATTTCTCCGGGTTCAACCAGACTTCACTCACTGGTTTCCAGTTTCGTGTT
>JANEMG010000136.1 GCA_024511045.1 Gammaproteobacteria bacterium
GATGAAAACCATACCGGTTTTACGAACGCACCTCAGCCTTACTGAAACCGGAAAACCCCTTGTCATCCCGACGTGAGGAGGGATCTTGGCGGCTTGGGCATGGCTGCGGCGTTCAAGATTCCTCCCGTTGCTCGAAACGACACGCATTTTTTGTTTGAGGCCAAAAATCCCTGACCATCCCAATGTGTTGCTGTTGTCCCTCATTTCCCGCTGTCATCCCGACGTGAGGAGGGATCTTGTTGGCTTGGGCGTGGTGGGTGCGGCGTTCAGGATTCCTCCCGTTGCTCGAAACGACAGCTAAATTGAGGTGATAACCTGGTATTGATTGAATCCGGTCAGCGCTTCGAAAATACTGGTCCGATCAAATCCTGTCCCGCTGGATGCTGCGCAGCTCCTGCAAGGCCACGGTGATTTTCTCCAGATCGATGGCTTTTTCGGTCTGCATGGTCGCCATCAGTTTCTTGTGCCGCGCTATGGCCTTTTCGTTGGCCTGCAGCCACAGCTGGAATTTTTTCTCCAAGGAACCTGCCTCGGTCTGCAACACGGCAACGGTCAGCAGGCAGGAGACGGTTTTGAATACTCCCCACATCACGCTTCTGGAGCGGGATTCCCAGATGGTTTCCTTGGGCAGGGAGCGGATCTGCTTCCTCAGCCAGCTCAATTCCAGTACGTCCAGCAGCTGGAAATATATCCTAGCCACATCCTGCAGGGAGAAGGCATGCAGCTTGTGGATCTCGATGACATCCAGGCACATCAACAGTATATCCATGATCGTCACCTGCAGCGCCAGCCCCGCCGGCGCTCCGGCCTTCATCAGCCGGTCCACTTCAGCATTGATCTGCTGCTGTTCGTGTTCCGGCAGCAGGTTGCTGATCACGGGACTCAAGTCATTGATGCCATCGGTATAGAGCCGCATGATCTGCATTGCCGAACAATCACACAATTCATTGTGCATGAACCAGTTCATGGCCCTTTCGATGGTCTTGCGGATGGTCAGCTTGATCTCGCTCTGCAATTCCACGGCAAAATGATTGTCGATGTTTTCCACGATGCGCCACAGGGCATCGATGGCGAAGACCCTGCAGACCAGTTTGTAGGCATTGACCACGGCAGCGATGGAGCAGGCTGTCTCATCGAGCAGGCGATAGGGAAAGATGATGCCCAGGCGATTAACCAGATTGTTCACCAGTTGGTTGGTGACGATTTCCCGGCTCAAACGATGCATCTGTATTTCATCGGGATAGCGGGTCTGCAGCTGTTCCGGAAAATACAACATCAGCTCCTGTCTGACGAATTCCTCGTCCAGCAGGTCTGCATCGAGCAGCAGATCCTTTTTCAGTAATTGCTTGCTGTAGGCAAGCAGTACGGCAATTTCCGGACGGGACAAGCCTTCCCGGGCCGCCTTGCGCTCCTTCAACACTTCGTTGTTGGGCAGATATTCCAGCTCCCTGTCGAGATTGCCGTATTTTTCCAGCCGGGCCAGCAAGGCGCCGATCATCGCCAGCTCGGCATAGGACTCTGCCACGATCATGGTGATCGCCCTGTTCTGCTGATAATTGTTTTGCAGCACCAGTTCGGCAACCTGATCGGTCATTTCCAGAAGCAGTGCATTGCGCTGTTTGGCGGTCAGATCACCCTGCTGCACCAGCGCATTCAGCAGGATCTTGATATTGACTTCATGATCGGAACAGTCCACGCCGGCGGAATTGTCGATGGCGTCGGTATTGATTCTGCCGCCCAGCCTGGCATATTCGATGCGGCCGCGCTGCGTGAAACCCAGGTTGCCGCCCTCCCCGACCACCTTGCAGCGCAGCCGCCTGGCATCGACCCGCAGCGCATCGTTGCTCCGGTCGCCCACCTCGGCATGACTCTCATCACTGGCCTTGACATAGGTGCCTATGCCGCCATTCCAGAGCAGGTCCACCGGTGCGCAGAGAATTGCCCTGATCAGGGCATTGGGAGTCAGGGATTCCTGATCGACATTCAACAGCTTGCGAACCTCGTCGCTCAACGCGACGGACTTGGCCTGCCGGAAAAAAACGCCGCCGCCACGAGAAATCAGGTTGCTGTCATAGTCCCGCCAGGAGCACTTGGGCAGGGCGAACAGTCTTTTTCTTTCCTGATGGCTTGCGGCGGGATCCGGCGACGGGTCCAGAAAAATGGCATCATGATCGAATGCCGCAACCAGCCTGATCTGTTCCGACAACAGCATGCCATTGCCGAACACATCGCCGGCCATACCGCCGATGCCGACCACGGTGAATGGCGTGTTCTGCACATCGATGCCCAGCCCTTCGAAATGGTGCCTGACCGACTCCCAGGCCCCTCTGGCGGTGATGCCCATGGCCTTGTGATCGTAACCTGCCGAACCGCCGGATGCGAACGCATCGCCCAGCCAGAAACCATACTGCTGGGACAATTCATTGGCATAGTCGGAAAAGGTCGCCGTACCCTTGTCCGCGGCGACCACTAGGTAGGGATCATCGCCATCGTAGCAGACCACATGGCCGGGTTTGATGATCGCGTCACCCTGCAGATTGTCGGTCAGATCCAGCAGGCCGCGAATCAGAATCCGGTAGCATTCGATGACTTCCCTGCCGATCCGCTCCCGGTCCTGGATCTCCTGCAGACGCTTGACCACGAAGCCGCCCTTGGCACCGGTTGGGACGATCACGGCATTCTTGGTCATCTGCGCCTTCATCAGGCCGAGAATCTCGGTACGGAAATCCTCGCGCCGGTCCGACCAGCGCAGGCCGCCGCGGGCAACGCTGCCGCCGCGCAGGTGTATGCCTTCCACGCGCGGTGAATAGACGAAAATTTCAAAATAGGGAACCGGCGAAGGCATTTCATCGACCTTGCCGGAATCCAGTTTGAAGGCGAAGAAAGGTACGCCATCGGCATCCTCCGGAAAACAGAAATAATTGGTCCGGACGATCGCCTGAATCAGGTTCAGGTAGCTCCTCAGGATGCGGTCTTCATCCAGCGAACTGACCTGGTCGATGGCCTGCCCGGCCTGCTGCAGAACCTGCTCCAACTGTGCGTCACTGTGTTCGATCGTGGCATCGAAGCGGATATAGAACAACTTGATCAGCAGCTTCACGACCTCCGGATTGCCGGCCAGGGTGTCTTCCACGTAGGACTGGCTGAAGGCGATGCCGATCTGCCGCAGATAAAAATAAAAGGCCCGAAAAACATTGACCTGCGCCCACTCCAGGCCGACGTTCAGGACCAGCTGGTTGAAGCCGTCATTTTCGATCCGGCCCTTCCAGCATTGTTCGAAGGCATCCTGAAAGCGCGGCTTGACGGTTTCCAGATCGAGTTCAGCCGCCTGATCGTAGATCAGGCCGAAATCATGCATCCCGATGACGGTCTGCGAATCTTTTTTCTTGATCTCATAGGGGCGCTCATCGCAGACTCTGACGCCCATGTTCTCCAGCATGGGCAGCGTCATGGACAGGGTCGCCGGCTTCCCGGCGCAGTACAGCTTGAAACGCAGGGTTTTCTTTTCCGCCGCCGTCAACGGCCGGTACAGCATCAGCTGCGGGGTGTCTTTGTCGCGCTGCAGCTGTTCGATTTTCTCCAGGTCCAGCAGGGCCGTCCGGGCCGGAAAATCCTCCCGGTAGGCCGCCGAAAAACCGTCGCGGTAAGCCTGCAGATAGGCGTTGCCCCGGGCCTCGCCGAAATAATTATGCAATTCCGTGGCCAGGTCGTCCTGCCATTCCGACAGGGCTTCGACGATTCTGTCTTCGATGTCCCTGACGTTGTATTCGATGCAGCAGCCTTCGGAAATGTGGATAATGAAATGAATTCTGGCCAGTATGGATTCCGACAGCTGCACGCTGAAATCGACATTCTGCCCGTGAAAGGTCTGCAGCAGGATGGCCTCTATCTTCCTGCGCGACTCGGTATGGTAGCGCTCCCTGGGAACGAAGATCAGCAGCGACACGAAATGCCCGTAGACATCGTGCCTGGCGAACACCCTGACCCGCTGCCGCTCCTGCAGCTGCAGCACGCCCATGGCCGACTCGAACAGCCAGTCCTCGTCGGCCTGAAACAGTTCATTGCGCGGCAGGGACTGCAGGACGAACATCAAGGCCCTGGCATAGTGGCTCTTGGGGGAAAATCCGGAGCGGGCGATGATGCGTTCCAGCTTGCCATTGATCATCGGGATCTGCTGCAGCGCACAGTAATAGGCTGATGAGCTGTACAGGCCGAGAAAGCGCTTTTCCCCGCTCAATTCACCATTGTCGGCATATTGTTTGACGCCGATATAATCCATGAACACCGGCCGGTGCACCGTGGCCTGGCTGGTCGCCTTGGTGATGATCAGCGGCTTGTCATCGCAGATGCTCTGATAGGCATCCTCAGGAATAGGCAGGATCTCCTGCTCGGGAATCGGCGCCAGGGAGTCGCGCAGCACCCCCAGGCCGGAATCCGGCAGCAGCTTGAATCCCGTTTGCCCCTTTGACTTGACGATGACATATTCCCGGTATCCCAGAAACACGAAATGATCGTCATGCAGCCATTGCAGAAAGTCGATGACATCGTTGAACTTGTCGCAGGAATTCTGCGCGGCTTTTTCCCGCAGTTCAGCAATGGCCTGCTGCATCCGTGCCAGACAGGCAGGCCAGTCCTCCGTTGCGGCACGCACATCGACCAGAATACGGCGCAGGTCCTTTTCCAGGGCCGCCATGACCTCGGCGCTGCTCTGGCGGTCGATTTCCAGGTGCATCATGCATTCCGCACGGGCTCCGGGCATTTCTGAAACAGAAAACTGCTGCAACTCTCCCTGTTCCGAGCGAAGCACATGGTAAACGGGATGAATCACCAGATGATTGGTAAAACCATGGCGGTTGATTTCCATGGTGATGGACTGCAGCAGGAAAGGCATGTCTTCGACGACTATTTCGATAATGGTATGCTGCGACTGCCAGCCATGTTCTTCCAGCGATGGGTTGTAGACGCGTATTTTTTCCGTACCCGGCTGGTAGCTGAGCGCCATGTTCCAATGGGAAAGCACCGCGCCATACAGATCTTCGAGCATTCTTTCCTGAAGATCGTCCAGGGCCACGAATTGAAAATAATGTCCGGCGAATTCCACCAGCCGTCCGGCCTCCTGCGCAGGCAGGCGCTCCTGAATGAACTGCGCCAGATGTTCCAGAATCTTGTTGATGTTGTTATATTCCATGAGGTCAACCTTGCTATGGTAATGGCACTGCAAAATTCAGCACTTTAATGCATTCTACTGTTGCAGGGGCGAAGGTGAGGCGTTTTTTTAATCGGGTTGTTTTTGCAATGCAGGGCGTATAATGGATGCATGGCTGAAAACGATGCCTGCTTCCTCAGGACTGGAAATAATGCCGGTCTGTATCGGGATAATAAACGATCGGGCTGCCAGGTCAAAGTATCGAACAGCATCCATCCTGTCCGGTCGTCGGGAAATGCCGGTCTTTGCCATTTGCACCAGCCGGCTCGTTACCTTTTCTATACTGTTTATTGTAGTCAACAATCGTAGCAGCCAAGACAATACCTCGCTATGCGAAGGAATCGGGAAATCCTGTCCGCACAGTCGTTCCGAAGCAGCAAGAGACCTTGAACACCGTTGTTACAGCGCAGCAGCAATGCTCGATAAAGCAACAAATTCCACCGGATAAACAAAAATTCTCATGCGTGTAGCACTGGCCTTCTGCTTTGTCATCGTACTCTGGTCCACCACCCCGCTGGCCATCAAGTGGAGCGGCGAGGGGCCGGGCTACCTGTTCGGCGCGGCCAGCCGCATGACCCTCGGCCTGGCCTGCATGCTGCCGGTACTGCTGATCATGCGCCGGAAACTGCCTATCACGAAAAAAGCCTGGCTGACCTATATCGCCGTGGCGACCCAGATCTACGGCGCCATGCTGGCCGTTTACTGGGGAGCGCAATACATCCCCTCCGGCTGGATCTCGGTGATTTTTGGTCTGACCCCCTTTATGACGGCCCTGATGGCGGCGGTCTGGCTACATGAGCCCGGCTTCGGCTGGTACAAGATACTGTCTGATGTCGCCGGTTTCGACGGCCTGCTGGTGCTGTTCGGTTCCGCACATGCCGTGGGAAAACAGTCGGTATGGGGCATTGCCGCGGTGCTGCTGGCGGCCTTCATCCAGGCGGCCGTGTCGGTATGGATCAAGCGCATCGATGCCCGTCTGCCGGCGGTATGCCAGGTCAGCGGCGGCCTGCTGCTGGCGGTGCCAGTGTATCTACTGACCTGGCTGCTGCTGGATGGCAGCTGGCCGGAGCAGCGGCCCCTGCCCAACATCCTTTCCATTGCCTACCTGGGCATCGTGGCAACGACCATCGGCTTCGCCCTTTATTACTATGTCCTGACCCATCTGCCGGCGACGCAGGTGGCGCTGATCACTCTGGTCACGCCGGTGCTTTCCCTGGCCCTGGGTCATCTGGTCAATGACGAACCGCTGAGCGAAAAAGTGCTGCTCGGCACCCTGCTGATACTCGGCGCCCTGCTGCTGCACCAGTTCGGCGCCCGTTTTTTCCCTGGCCCCCGGCAGAAACCACCGGCGGCCAGTCATCGATCCGGCTCTGTCTGATTTCAAACTTCCTTCATGAGAACGCCGGGCAGTACTATTGACTAAAGTTTCGGAGTTCATTTTACCCACTATTTTCTGCTGCATCCGTTGCCCTACAAAGCCTCAAGACGCAGCGTTTTAGGATCAAGTTGAAGGACTTGCACAAA
>JANEMG010000137.1 GCA_024511045.1 Gammaproteobacteria bacterium
AATGCTTACGGCATTTTCTGGTGCTACTGTTTTGCTAAATTATGATTTGCCAACGGTATAGAACTAACATCATGGCCCATTTGAGGCCGTTTAGGAAGTGGGGCGGACCATTCCATTAAGTATAGCGTTTCCAGAAAGAATTTAGCAGGTTTCCATGGGGGGGGGCGGGAAGACAAAGTTGCCGAGTGTGGGTGTATGAATTGGACGGCAATGACCTCGCCTGCGACGGCCGGGAATGATTCCCCGTTCAGGACAGGCACAGGATCGGTACTGAAAGACCGTTTCGAATTGCTGGAAGTGATCGGCTGCCGATGCTGGCGGGTGCCATGGTGCTGCTGGCACTGGGCGCAGTGATCCGTTATTGGCATCTGTTGCCCTTCCCGTACGAGTCCGGCGAGGCTGAACAGTCTGGAACTCAGTCTGTCAGTACCCAGCAGCCGCAATTGCCTGTACCGGAAGTGCACGACGGGCAGAATGCCGCCATCGAGGCTGAGGATGTCGATGACGACCTCGCCAGGCCAGATGCCGATGTGACGACGGTGCCGGCCGCTGCCCCTGTCGAACCCAGAATATGGACGGACAGGGAAGCCTGTCGCATCGGTGATGAAATGGAGATCCGGTTTTCCGTGCAGGAGCCGTTGCATGTGCGTATCGCCGTGATCAATTCACGGGGTGAAAGCAGCGAATTGTTTCCCAATGACCTGCAGCAGGACAATTACTGCCTGCCGGGAAAGGTGTATCGAATTCCGCCGGCCGACAGTGGCGTGCCCCTTTTTGCACAGCGACCAGTTCGTTGCCGAAAAGCCGGAAAAACAACTGACGGCGAGAGAAATTCGGTATAGGATATATTGATTCCAGCAGCATCGGCGAACCGGCAAGGGGTAATGGCAGTCATCGTTCGGAGATATTCAGAAGAGAGGTGATATCGTGGACAAAAAGAGTCAATTGCTTGTCGGACTGCTGCTTGCGTCCGCTGTAAATATGGCCCGGGCCGATGAGGTCATCATGTTTACGGACCAGGTTCCGACTCCGGAAGAACTTGCCGGGGCCCTGTTTCCCGACAAGACCGAAGGCAGGCCTGCAAAAATCAAAACCCGGTCATTGCAGTTTGGACGCAAGGCGAGACCATCGGAAACCACCGGCGTGGGCATGCCGATCCGCTTCGATCTGAATTCCGCGGACATCAAGCCGGAATCCAAACCTTACCTGGATCAGATCGGCATGATGATGCAGATGGAAAAGCTGGCCAATGAAAAGCTGGTGATAGAAGGTCACACCGATGCGCTGGGGCCGGAACAATACAACGCGGTTCTGTCCAGGAAAAGGGCTCAGGCAGTAAAAAATTATCTGCAAGGGAAGTTCAACATCTCGCCCGAGCGTATCGTTGTCTCCGGGAAAGGTGAAAGCGATGCCTTGCCAGGCACGAAACTTACCGACCCGATGAACAGGCAGGTGTAGTTCTATCGTGGCAATTAGGAAATCGACATGCATATTTTAGGCGTGGATATCGGCGGTTCGGGCATCAAGGGCGCCATCGTCAATACGCAAACAGGCCGGTTGATTACCGATCGGCAGCGCATCGCCACGCCGCAGCCGGCAACACCAAAAGCCGTCGCTTCGGTGCTGGCGCAGCTGGTGAGATATTTTCAGTGGAGCGGTCCTGTCGGATGCGGCTTTCCTGCGGCTGTCCACCATGGCGTCGCCCGGACAGCGGCGAATATTTCTTCGGAGTTCATCGGTACCGATATCGACAGGCTGTTTTCGGAAGCCGCCGGCTGCACCTGCTTCAATGTCAACGATGCCGATGCGGCAGGGTTGGCGGAGATGCGCTTCGGCGAAGGTGCCGGGCAGAACGGGGTGGTGCTGCTGATCACCATCGGCACCGGCCTGGGGACGGTGTTGTTCACCGAGGGCAAGCTGCTGCCCAATACCGAGTTGGGGCATCTGTACCTGGAAAGCGGACAAAAAAGCGAGCATTTTGCCTCGGATGCGGTGCGCAAGAGCGAAGGGCTTGGCTGGAAGCAATGGGGGAAGCGCTTCAATGAGTACCTGGCGATGATGGAAAGCCTGTTCTGGCCCGACCTGATCATTCTTGGCGGCGGAGCCAGCAAGAAATTCGCCAAATTCGAGGAAAAGATCCTCGTCGACGCCCAGGTCAGACCCGCCGCCTTCCTGAATCAGGCCGGCATCGTCGGTGCCGCGCTGTTTGCGGAACAGCGCATTCATGCTGCTGACTCCTGATACAGGGTCCCCCTTGGCCTGCCGTTGTCAACAGGCCAAAGGAACCCGGCAAGTAAAGCCGGGGTTTCTATATCCTATACTCCCCTGGGAGTGATTTGTCCTGTTATTGGACCGGTGGACTTCGTGTGTCGTGAGGCCAGGGAGTGAGAACAGGCTGTGGGCTGCAGGGATGGTTGCAGCATAGCATGCGGCTGTAATAAAAGGGCGGGTTTTCATTTCATCCAAGCATGGACATAGGACATTCATGAGAAAGTTGCTGCTGGTTTTGTTTTTATGCGTACAGTTGCAAGCGCATGGCGCCGGTATCCAATTCGGGAATCTGATCCCCAATTTCGTCGGCGTGGGGGTTGGATCGACTTCGGACTGGTCGGGCTCGAAAGATTATATCGCCGGCGTGGCGCCCGGGGCGCGTTATGCCATGGAGGACAAGCGCTACGCAGAATGGTATGGGACCTATGCAGGCATGAAGATCAACACCCACGAGAATTTTGAATTCGGCCCCGCCATCGTATTCAGAATGGGGCGCAAAGATGTCATGAACGATCAGGTGAACGAACTGCCAGACATCGACCTTGGCGTCGACCTGGGCGCTTTCATCGGTTATGCCTATAGCAATACCGAAGCGGCAATCCCTTACTACTCGCGTGTTGGCATGCTGGTGACCCAGGCTGTAGCCGGTGGCTCCAGGGGAACGAATGTCAATATCTATCAATACCTGGATTCCCTTGAGCCAGAAATTGTTTGCCGGCCTGGGGCTGGGCGCAACGTGGGCAAGCAACAAGTTCATGGATCGTTACTATGGCGTCTCCAGCGAGGCAGCGCTTCAGTCAGGGATCGGCGCCTTCAATGCCAGCAGCGGCGTTCGCCAGTTCTATGTCTGGCCGGCGCTCATCTATCGCATGACCCCCAAGTGGTATATGGCGGGGGGATTGTATTATCAGCGGCTGACAGGGGATGCCGCCGACAGCACCATAGTGCGCCAGGAAGGAAGTAAAAACCAATTTACCTATGGATTGGGAGTCGGCTATGCCTGGTGATTTCAAGTATGCCCTGTCGTATTGTCAACATCGATAGTAACTACTTGGGCCACTATGGGTAGTCTGTTCCGGAAGACACCGTGAATACGTCCCTGCAGGCTTGTCTTTGGCATCCCTGCCAAAGACACTTCCTCCACAGACCACCCATAGGGGCTTCTTTTACTATGGGTGAATAGTTACCATCGATAAACACCCACCCATGGGGTGTCAAAGACGAGAATGCGGCAAATGCGACTGGCTGTTTTCTTCATAATCGATGGCTTGAATCAATCCTGATCCAGAAGCAATTGCTTGAGACTTCTTCCGGTGTTTTCCGGAACGATTCTCAAATAAAGAAAGCCCCAAAGCGCATCGGTAAAACCCAGAAAAGCGACAATGAAACCGTAATCGTAGAACAGGCCGGCAGGTATCAGCAATACGGCGGCAATGAATCGCAGTAGGGCCTCATGGATGACAATGCTGCCATATTTCTGGATATTCCGCCCGCTGATGATCAATACCGCCGCCGTATAAAGCAGAAAGGCGGCAATCACCCAGCCCCAGACCGGCTGCTTCAGATTGATGCCTAAAAAGTGATAAAAAGGGGGGCAAAGCAATGTCGCCGCAAGCCCCATATTCCAGTAACCACTGATTGTTATCAAGTTTGCACGCATAGTATTCCCCCTGGATGTTTCGCTTCGATTGCCAAGGACAAACGTGCTAACGCAGCAGCAGCAAGGGCTTTTTGGTTTTCAGCAGCATTTTTGTGGTGAAGCTGCCCAGCAATATGTCATGCAGACGGGTATGGCTGTAGGCGCCCATGATGGTCATGTCGATATCGTGGTTGAGCTGGTATTGACAGAGTTCCTGCTCGGCCTTGCCCTGCATGCTGGCACTGATGATTTCGATGCCGCCGGCGGCACGCAGCCTGGCGGCGGCTTTTTCCAGCAGATCGTCGGCCAGCTGTTTTTTTCGGACGCATACCAGGTGGCAGGTCAGTCCCTTGTACAACGGGCTGTTGGCCACCAGATCGACAGCCTTTTCGGCTGCCGTGCTGCCGTCGTAAGCGATCATGATGCGTTGCGGCGCCTTGAATTCCTCGTAGACCACCAGGATCGGCAGGTGCAGGGAACGGATCATGGCTTCCAGCTTGGCGCCTAGCTGGTCGGAATGGTTTTCATGGATCTTGCCGCGTGCGCCGATAACCAGGACGCGGATTTCGTCCTCCAGTTCGAGCAGTGTTTCCAGCAGGCTGCCGTGCTGCAGGCATTTGATGGGGGCTGCGATGCCGTCCTGTATGACCCGTTGCTTGGCTTTCTGCAGGATGACCTTGCCCTGCTGCAGGCGCTGCTTGCTTTGCTGCTGTTCCAGGCTGGTGATCTCTTCCAGCAGATGTTCCCGGCTGTCCAGGCCGATATTGCCGGACAGGTCCGTTTTGGCCGCCTTTTCGTGATGATGGTCGATGGTGTGCAGCAATTTCAACTGCGCATCGATGCGCTTGGCAATCCAGGCCGCGTAGTCGCAGACGGCTTCACTGAGTACCGAGCCGTCGATGCAGGCCAGTACGATTTTTGTCTTATCGGTCATTAGTGACCTCCCATGATTTTTTCGATTTCTTCCGGCTTGTCATGAATGCCGAAACGGTCGATGATGGTGGAACTGGCTTCGTTCAGGCCGATCAACTCGACCTCGGCGCCTTCCCGGCGGAATTTCAATACGACCTTGTCCAGTGCCGTCACCGAGGAGATGTCCCAGAAATGCGCCCGATGTAGGTCGATCACGACTTTGTCCAGGGCTTCCTTGAAATTGAAGGCGGCGGTGAATTTATCCGCCGAATTGAAAAACACCTGACCTACGACATGGTAGGTACGGGTATTGTCTTCCTCGTTCAGTTCCGAATCGACATACATGAAGTGGCTGATCTTGTTGGCGAAGAACAAGGATGCCAGCAAAACGCCGACGAATACGCCCAGGGCCAGGTTGTGGCTCCAGACCACCACCACGACGGTCGCGATCATGACGCTGTTGGTGGAGACTGGATACTGCTTCAGGTCGCGGATGGAGGCCCAGCTGAAGGTGCCGATGGAGACCATGATCATCACTGCAACCAGCGCCGCCATGGGGATCTGCCTGATCCAGTCATCCAGAAACACCACCATGATCAGCAGGAAGATGCCGGCCAGCAGCGTGGACAGACGGCCGCGGCCGCCGGACTTGATGTTGATCACGGATTGCCCGATCATCGCGCAGCCGGCCATGCCGCCCATCAGGCCGGCACCGATATTGGCGATGCCCTGGCCCTTGCATTCCCGGTTCTTGTCACTGCTGGTATCGGTCAGGTCATCGATGATGGTGGCCGTCATCAGCGATTCCAGCAAGCCGACCACGGCAAGGGGAACGGCATAGGGCAGGATGATCTGCAGGGTTTCCAGGTTCAGCGGCACGTCCGGCCAGAGAAAAACCGGCAGCGTGTCGGGCAGTTCGCCCATGTCGCCAACGGTATGGATGTCCAGTTGCAGGGTCATGGCAATGCCGGTCAGCAGGACGATGCATACCAGCGGTGACGGGATGGACTTGCCGATGACCGGCAGATAGGGGAACAGATAGATGATGGCCAGACCTCCCGCCGTCATGGCATACACATGCCAGGAGACATTGGTCAATTCCGGCAGCTGCGCCATGAAAATGAGTATCGCCAGGGCATTGACGAAGCCGGTCACCACCGAGCGGGAGATGAAGCGCATCAGGCTGCCCAGTTTCAGGTAGCCGGCGATGATCTGAAAGACACCGGTCAGCAGCGTGGCGGCCAGCAGATACTGCAGGCCGTGCTCCTTCACCAGCGTCACCATCAACAGGGCCATCGCGCCGGTCGCGGCGCTGATCATGCCGGGCCTGCCGCCGATGATGGCGGTGATCACGGCGATGCAGAAGGATGCATAGAGACCGACTTTGGGATCCACGCCGGCAATGATGGAAAAGGCGATCGCCTCCGGTATCAGCGCCAGGGCGACGACAAGCCCGGCCAGTACATCGCCCTTGATGTTGCCGAGCCAGTCCTGTTTTTTCGAGAGTAAGAGCATGTATATCCTTTGGTTAGGGATGTATCTGAAAAAATAGCGCTTATTATCCTGGAAACTGCGTCGGATGGCCAATACAGACGACAACCAAAATCCAGCGCTGTCGATGAGTTATGGAGACAGTAGCTACTCACCCATAGTAAAAGAAGCCCCTATGGGTGGCCTGTGGAGGAAGTGTCTTTGGCAGGGATGCCAAAGTCAAGCCTACAGGGATGTATTCACGGCGTCTTCCGGAACAGACTACCCATAAGGGCCCGAGTAGTTACTGGAGACAGGAATAGAATGTGCTGGCGTCAGCACATTCTATGGCAGCAATGTTCTTGACGTGGAGGCCGCGACGGCGTTTGCGGGAAGCCTGTGCTGGGCTGCGGATCTTTGCTGTCGGAGG
>JANEMG010000138.1:0-5713 GCA_024511045.1 Gammaproteobacteria bacterium
GCTATACCCGGGCAATTGACGGCGTGGATGTGGTGGTGGTGTCCGATTATGGCAAAGGCACGCTGTCTGCCGTGGAAAAGTTCATTGCCTTGGCAAGAACGCAGAACAAGTCGGTTCTGGTGGACCCCAAGGGTACCGATTTCGGCATTTATCAGCATGCCACTGTCATTACGCCTAATTTCAGCGAATTCGAGTCGGTGGTTGGTCCTTGCCGGGATCAGCAGCAGATCGTCGACAAAGGCAGACATCTGATGTCACTGCTGGACCTGCATGCCCTGCTGATAACCCGGGGGGAGCATGGCATGACCTTACTCTCTGAAGAAGATGAGCCGCTGCATCTGCCTACCCATGCCCAGGAAGTCTTCGATGTCACCGGGGCCGGTGATACCGTCATTTCGGTGCTGGCGGCGGCGCTGGGAGCCAAGGCTTCTTTGCCCGAAGCCACCACGCTGGCGAATATCGGTGCAGGCATCGTGGTCGCCAAGCTGGGCACGGCCGCGATCACTGTCCAGGAATTCGCCTATGCACTCAGCCGCCAGCGGGCGCCGCAGCATGGTGTGCTGGAAGTGGACGATCTGCTTGCGGCGATGCAGAATGCACGTCAGGAAGGCGAAAAAATTGTCGCCACCAATGGTTGTTTCGATATCCTGCATCCAGGACATATCCGCTATCTGCAGCAGGCCAGGGCCCTGGGAGATCGTCTGGTGGTGCTGGTCAACAGCGACGCTTCGGTGCGGCGCCTGAAGGGAGCGGACAGGCCGGTCAACAGCCTGGAGCAGCGTATGGAAATGCTCGCGGCACTGGAGTGCGTGGACTGGGTGGTGAGTTTCGATGATGACACCCCGCGGGAACTCATCTGCCGACTGCTGCCCGATATTCTGGTCAAAGGCGGCGACTACCAGGAAATCGAATCCATCGCCGGGCATGATTGTGTACTGGCCAATGGTGGCGAAGTGAAGATTCTGCCTTTCGTTGCCGGGCATTCGACGACTGGCATCATTCAGGCCATCAAGGGCGCTGCTGATGACTGAAGGCTATCTTTACGACCGATTGCGGCAATACTGGCTGTTGATGCGCTTCGACCGCCCCATCGGTATTCTCATCCTGCTCTGGCCGGCCCTGTGGGCGCTTTGGATAGCCGGTAATGGCAATCCGGATCCGCTGGTTATGACGGTGATCTGTCTGGGCGTGGTGCTGATGCGGGCGGCAGGCTGCGTGATCAACGATTACGCTGACCGGGACTTCGATCCCCATGTCCAGCGTACCCGTCAGCGGCCTATCGCCGCAGGCAAGGTGTCGCCGAAAGAGGCTTTGCTATTGTTCTCGGTACTGTGCCTGACGGCCTTTGCCTTGGTTCTGTTGCTGAACAGGCTGACCATCCTGTTGTCCTTTGGCGGCGCTTTTCTGGCTGCCAGCTATCCCTTCATGAAACGTTATACGCATTTGCCGCAGGCCTATCTGGGCATTGCTTTCGGCTGGGCCGTGCCCATGGCCTTCGCGGCCCAGAGCAACGCTATTCCCGCGGTGGCCTGGGTCATGTATCTGGCCGTGGTGCTCTGGGCGATGGTCTATGACACCATGTACGCCATGGTCGACAAGGAGGATGATTTGAAGATCGGCGTGAAATCGATCGCCATTCTGTTCGGCTCCAGGGATCGGGAAATCATCGCTGTGCTGCAGTCGATTATCATTGCACTGCTGCTTGCCGTTGGGTCGATGCAGTCGCTGGGCTGGATCTATTATGCCGGTATCGGCGCTGCTGCCGGCCTGTTCGTATATCAGCAGAAATTGATCTTCAGGCGTGACAAAGCCGATTGTTTCAAGGCTTTTTTGAACAGCAACTGGTTCGGTCTGGTGGTTTTTCTGGGGTTGCTTGGGCATTACTGGCTGGCAGGGTAATGGCGGGAAAATTCTGTGAGGTGTTGGCGGCTGACCGGTCATTGCCAGCAGGTCGGGAAATTTATCAGGAGTGCGGTTGTTTTATCTGTTTTTTTGACTCAATGGCAGCGGATCAATAGAACGGCATTCAATCTGCTCGGGAAGCACGTTGTTTCATGAACAGCGCGCCATAGATAAAGACATTCAGCAGCACCACGATGACGCCCAGGGCGATTTGAATTTCCCGGGTCAGGCCGCCGGGATAGATGATCGGCAGCAGATAGTGCTCTATGAAGCCTGAAGAATAGCCGCCCTGTTCTTTGCTACGGAGCAGGTTTTCCAGTCTGGTCAGCGGACAAATCCATCTGCCGAATTCAAGCAACGCTCCCCACAGCGCCGCCGGCAGATGCAGCCAAGCCAGTTTTTTCCACTTCCAGACCAGAAAACCGCCAAACACGACGAACAGGAAGTGCAGCAGGACGAGCAAATCGGCGCTCAGCAGTTTCAGCATGCCATCGTTTTATGTTTCGATTGAAAGCCTAGCCGGCTTCGAGATTGAATGGCACAAGCCGGTCCTCGTTCAGGCCGGCAGCGTGATTTCCCCGGAAATGATTTTGCGCAAGGTATCCACGTACAATCTGCCTTCCAGTTGCTTTATTTTTTCCCGTAAACTTGCCACAGTTTCACCGCTTTCCAGTGTTACCTGCTGCTGATTGAGGACCGGACCCTGGTCGTATTCTGCAGTAACGATGTGTACCGACGCACCGGATACTGTTTCTTTGTTGTTGATGACGGCCCTGTGTACCCGGTCGCCATACATGCCCCGGCCACCGAATTTCGGCAGCAGTGCAGGGTGTATGTTCAGTATTCTGTTCCGGTAGGCCTTCAGCGTGATGGGGCCCAGTAGTTTCATATAGCCGGACAGCATCACCAGGTCGACAGCATGTTTTTTCAAGGCAGCGCAGATGGCATGGTCCAGTAATTCGGGGTCGGGGTGGGTCTTGCCGCTGAGGTGATAGCGGGGAATGTTGTGGCGTTTGGCGATGGCAAATGCCGCGGCATCTTCATTGTTGCAGATCAAAATTGCAGCGCTGGCTTCCAGGCCATTGTCCATGGCCTGGAGAATGGCGCGCATGCCGGACCCACCGTGAGATGCCAGGAAGCCTATGTTGAGCATATGACGTGTTGATTGTTTTGCACGGAGTTATGCAAGGGTTTTTTGCTGTTGTAACGATTCCGGACGAAAAATCTCTTTCTACAGTGTATGGGCAGCCACTTAACGCAATAGAACAGAACCTGCTGATAGGAACATTGATGTCCGCTGATGTGTTTGATGCCCACAGAAAAAAATGCCTGACGAAGTTGCATAGGTGAAAATCGCTTTCCTGATCTTCCTGAAAGGCGAAGGAGTTTTGTGAACCCGGTCATTCGCCATTGAATGAAAATTGCTGGGTAATTCTACTACAGTTTTGATTTTCAGGTGGAATCGGAAGAATTGTCAATACTGCTGGTGGATTGTATTACCCCCCTCAGCATGAAGTGGTCGACACTTTTTCGGACACATCGTGCTTCACCGGCCCGTGGCCGAGCCGGTGAAAATGATAACAGTGTTGTTAGTTGATTACGGTGCAGACAGCCTCTGAAAATGTGGATATATTTGACGAGTCGTATGCCTTAGCCCGGAAGCATACGGAATCTCCTCTATTCAATCCCAGATCCGTATTGGATAGAAAATCTACAGAAGGGGCTGAGGGATCGGTCAATTCAGTCACAGCGATATCGGCAACTTCATCCATCGCTCCCGTCGCTGTCGCCCCAGCAAAAACCTTGTAACCATTCAATGCGTCAGCATTGCTATGGCTCCAGGTTAATGTCAACACCAGATCACCGTTGCTGGGTGGTGGGGTCGTAGTCGTTGCCTCGACCGTGACAGTCACATTGGCGGTCGCTGTGTGGCCATTACCATCACTGATGGTATAGCTGAAGCTGTCCGTGCCTGAGAAGCCGGCGGCGGGCGTATATTGCAAATTGCTGCCTGTGTTGTTGACTGTGCCATTGGCTGGATTGCCAAAGGCAGCAATGGTCAGCGAATCACCATCGGGGGCGCCGTCATTGCTCAGAACATCGATGCTGACAGCCTGATCCTGCTGCGTGGTGGCCGAATCATTGGCCGCCGTTGGTGCCTGATTGGCAGGAGGCGCCTGACCGGATGCGTCGGGTTCAATCATGACCGAATACATGTAGTTTTGATATTCTTCATTGCCACCCAGGGTAATCATCCCCGCTGAAAAGGTTTTCGAGTATACATCCAGAGTCGTTGTATTGGTGACCAGAGACAATCCAGTATTCGTCCAGTCGCTCATCCATGAAGGAAGTGTTGGGTTGTCATGATCGTAAGCGACATAGACGACCACTTGCCGGTCCACCTGAAAGCTTATATAAGAACTGCTGACGATACTTCTGTCACCATTGCTGGTCAGCAGATAATCGATGCCAGTGAATCTGGCTGGTATGTCATTGAATTGGTAATCTCTGTCATTATAGACAAGACTGCCGACATTCATTACTCCCCAAGAGAAGCCATTCAGAAGTTCGTCAGGTGGTGTAAAGTCGCTGTTGGGTGGTGGTGTCGTAGTTGTTGCCTCGATCGTGACAGACACATTGGCGGTTGCTAAATGGCCGTTGCCATCACTGATGGTATAGCTGAAGCTGTCGGAGCCTGAGAAACCGGATGTCGGTGTGTACTGCAGGCTGCTGCCAGAGATGATGGCTGTGCCATTGGCAGGATTGGTGACAGCTGTGATGGTCAGTGTATCGCCTTCGGGATCACTGTCATTGCTCAGGGCATCGATATTCACCGCCTGATCCTGCTGCGTGGTCGCGGAATCATTCGTTGCAGTCGGCGCCTGGTTGATATAAGCCACTGTAATGCTGACTTGAGCGGTAGCTTCGTTGCTGTTGCCATCAGTTATGGTATAACTGAAGCTGTCCGTGCCAGAGAATCCGGAGGCTGGTGTATACTGCACGCTGGTTCCCGAGTTGGAGACAGTGCCGTTGGCGGGGTTGCTGACTGCAGTGATAGTCAGCGTGTCACCCTCAGGATCGCTGTCATTGGCCAACACATTTATGTCAATGGATTGCCCCATCAATGTGGCTGCAGTATCAGTGGCGGCAGTCGGCGCGAGATTCACTCCGCCCTGGTTGGATGAATCGATAGTTGTACAGACTGCCGATGAGTAGGAGGATACGCCTATCGCGTTATAGGCTTTGGTTCTGAAACAAACGGTATCGCCTTCATTCAACCCAAGGTCTGTATTGGATAGAAAATCAATCGAAGGGGCTGAAGGATCCGTCAGTTCAGTTTTTACAATATCAGCGACTTCATTCATGGATCCCGTCTCGGTTGGTCCCGTAAAAACTTTGTAGCCATCCAGTGTTTCAGGGTTGCTATGGCTCCAGGTCAATGTCAATACCAGATCACCGCTGCTGGGTGGCGGGGTCGTAGTCGTTGCCTCGACCGTGACAGTCACATTGGCGGTCGCTGTGTGGCCATTGCCGTCACTGATGGTATAGCTGAAGCTGTCCGTGCCCGAGAAGCCGGCGGCAGGCGTATATTGCAAACTGCTGCCTGTGTTGTTGACTGTGCCATTGGCTGGATTGCCAAAGGCAGCAATGGTCAAGGTGTCACCATCGGGGTCACTGTCATTGGCCAGGACATCGATGCTGACAGCCTGATCCTGCTGCGTGGTGGCCGAATCATTGGCCGCCGTTGGTGCCTGATTGGCAGGAGGCGCCTGACCGGATGCGTCGGGTTCAATCATGACCGAATACATGT
>JANEMG010000138.1:5813-6714 GCA_024511045.1 Gammaproteobacteria bacterium
AGTTTTGATATTCTTCATTGCCACCCAGGGTAATCATCCCCGCTGAAAAGGTTTTCGAGTATACATCCAGAGTCGTTGTATTGGTGGCCAGAGACAATCCAGTATTCGTCCAGTCGCTCATCCATGAAGGAAGTGTTGGGTTGTCATGATCGTAAGCGACATAGACGATCACTTGCCGGTCCACCTGAAAGCTTATATAAGAACTGCTGACGATACTTCTGTCACCATTGCTGGTCAGCAGATAATCGATGCCAGTGAATCTGGCTGGTATATCATTGAATTGGTAATCTCTGTCATTATAGACAAGACTGCCGACATTCATTACTCCCCAAGAGAAGCCATTAAGTAGCTCGGTTGGTGGGGTGAATTCTGCTAGACGATAGGCTGCATATTCACTGGAGGCAAGGATTTGATTGATCAAGTCAATACCTGTGAGACCTTGCGTCATTGCGCTTAACAGATTGTCAAATTCAACCTGGGATGGTGCCCGTCCCAGAAAGGCTGCGTAAACCATGGTGATATAGACATGGTTAGATATTTTGCCCTTGTATTCCTTTGACTCGGAAAAGCCCAACATGACCTGGCCACGGGTCATGGAGCCGTTGTCGAGTTTATTGGTCCAATAGTTGAATCCGCCTTGATCAGGATCCCTGCTCAAGACATTGTTGTAAACCAGGGTAATAAACGCCGCATTGTCCAGTGATCCGTATCGACTGGTAAATTCCGGGGCATTAGCGAAGCCGGCTGAAATGGTATCGACAGGCATGCCTGATTTATAATTGGCCTCCTCAGCGATATCTGTGGGTAGATAATGCCGAAGGCTTAAGCTATCAAATTGAATTATATAAATAAAATGCGCGTTAGCGCCTCATTTTTTCTCGATATTAAAAACTTGTTACTT
>JANEMG010000139.1 GCA_024511045.1 Gammaproteobacteria bacterium
ATAAGCGTTCTATTGAGGTGTGATTTGGATTTCAAGTTCCCAATATTATACCTCTTTAGAGCGCACTATTCATTTACAATCAACAAGTTATTCTGTCTTTCTGAACTCCGAAACTTTAGTTTCAAATACAGGTAAAACATTTGTTCCCCTAAAAAGAAAACAGGTGCTGTACAAGGAGGGATCTTGAGCGTTGGCACGTTGCCATGGTGCCCAGGATTTCTCCTACCGTCGAAATGACACTTTATTAGTCTTCCCGGCATCACTGCAACACCTGTTTTGTATTGATAAGAGCAGCATGACAGCCATGACTCGGCATTGATTGACCGCTGTTTTTCATTTTGGGAAATGGCTGAAGCTTGTGGGTAATCAGGTAAACTTTTGCATGAATCCGGAGATTCCTGTCATCCCGACGAAGGAGGGATCTTGCGCCAACGGCATCGCCTGGAGGAGGAGCGGCATATTCCACGTTCCGGCGGCAGTCCAGGAAGTTGCATCATGTCTTTTCCTGCTGGGCCTGCTGAATGCTCCTGTTGAGTTCCGCCCGGCGCTGTTCCAGGACCAGCAGTTCGATCTCCCGGCGCAGATAGGCATCGGTTTTTTCCGTCGCCAGAAAGCGGCGTTCATGTTCCTCCACTTCCGCCTGCAGCTGCATTTCCTTCAAACGGTTTTCATGCTTTAGCTTCTCGGCCATCAGGCGTTCCTGCATTTTCAGTTCCGCGGTGGTCTCGTTTTCCCTGGTGCGGATCTGTGCGGCCTGCTCCTGGGCCTTGAACAGGTGTTCCTGCTTGAGTTTTTCCTGGTGCAGGCTTTCCTTGGCCTGGTTCCACTGGCGCTGCTGTTTTTTGAACAGAGCGATTTCATGTTCCAGTTCCTGTTCCTTTAGCAGGGTTTCATGGGCGAACTTTTCCTCCTGCAGGCGCTTTTCCAGTTCTTGCTGTTGGTTTTGCTGTTCGATCAGCTCCTGGTTTTCAGCCTCTTTCGCCAGTTCCCTTAAATGTCTTTCATGGGCAATCCTGTCCCGGTGCAGACGTTCCTCGACGGCGAATTGTTCCGCCTGCTGACGCTCTTTTTCCTGCAGCAGCTGTTTGGCGTTTTCCGCCTCCTGGGCCTGCCGCAGGCGTTTCAGATGCCCCTGCTGGCTGTGAATTTCCAGCTGTTCGCGTTGATGTTCCAACTGCTGCTGTTGCAGCGCCTGCTGCTGGCGGAGCTTTTCCTGCTGCTGGTGTTCACGGAACTGGAAGTTCTTCTGCTCGACGCGCAGATAGATGGCTTCATGGGCGAAGCGGGCATCCAGGCCGTCGGCTTCGGTCAGCTCCTGAAAGCCCGGCTGCAGGACGCAGACCGTCCGGCACTGGATGTTGCGCAGCATCAATGCCTCATTGACGCTGTTGGCGATGCTCTTTTCCACGTCCTGCAGGCCTTCCATGATCCATCTGCCGTCTGCGAGATTGAGCAGTTCCTTGGTGATGGCGTCCCGGATCAGGCCGTCATAGGTGGTCTTGATATGCTGGTTGATGTCGGGCAGCGCATCGCTGTTGGCGAAGGCATATTTGCAGGTTGGCTGAAAGCGTATTTCCAGCCGCGTATCGATGCTGCAAAACCCGCCGTACAGGCTGGTCTGTGCAGTCAGCTGCCAATTCTCGATGGGCAGTGGGTAGAGGCGATGATAGAAGCGTTTGACGAAGTCGTCAGGGCGCTGAAAAAGCTTGCGATATGGTCCCAGTCTGGTGGCCACCAGCTGCCGGTCGGCGTCGAAGCCCGGTTCCCAGACATCCGGGAAGCTGTTGTTGAAGGAAGAATCCTGCCGGCTCAGCAAGTCTTCAATGAGATTGTCGGATAGTTTCATGAGTTTTCGGTGCTGGTGGATTTTGCCAGGGACTGGGATTTGATCGCCTGCAGCTTGTCCCCCATTCTTTCAGCGATCATCGGATACAGGTTGGGGGCGAATTCGACGGTTCTTTCATCGATCTTGCGCAAAAAACCGCGGCTCAGGAGAAATCCGACGGCAAACATCCGCGACCAGTCGGAATAGCGCCGGGCCCGCTCCAGCTCGGTTTTTTCAATGACCATTTCCAGTTCGTCGTTGCCATTGATCCGGAATTCGGTGAATTGCCGCAGGCATTCGAAGACCAGTTCCTGTTCATGTTCGGTGAGCGGTCCTGGCGCGGTGAACTCCAGGCGGTAGGACAGCAGCACGGTGAAGAAATCGACCATCGCGGCGCACACGAATGCGAACAGGGAAAAACCCTGCCACATGGAAAAGGATGGCGTGACCTCCTGGATAAACTGCGCATAGGGCATCAGTTCAGGGGCCTTGGGCAGTTTTTCGATGATGTCGCTGGCCAACTGGTTGAACTTGATCTGTACGTTCTGCAGTTCCGATACAACGCCCTGATAGGCCTGTTCGACGCTGGCCGGTTCCTTGTCCAGCTTGTAGAGGTTGGTCTGCAGCGTCTTGACGTTCTGGTCCAGTCTGGAAAATTCCTGCTCGAGCTGGTCGAAGCGGGCTTTTTCCCGTTGATAGCGCTGATTGAAATGTTTCCAGAAAGGCCCTTCACCGACCTGGTTCCGGTATTCCGCCGGTATCTGTGGATGCGTGCCGAAGTAGGCCAGGGAAACCTCTTCGGAGAGTTTTTCCAGCTGCTTGCGCTGTTCACCCAGGATTTTCGCCTTGATCTGCGCGATCGAATCCAGATAGCCATCGATCTGCAGGCGCACCTCTTTGAAGCGGTTGATGTGAATATTCTGCTGCTCGGAGATTTCGTAGAATTTGAAATAGGAGAAGGTAATGGAGGCGGCCAGTGCGATCAGCAGTGACAGCATGACGCTGAAATAGCGCAGGCGGTTGGCTTTCCAGTGGATGCCGGCTATTTCCAGGGAGCAGATGACGATGATGGACTGAATCGCGACGGTGATGATCAGCGCGATCCAGGGGGTGATGAAGTGCGACATGCCGTAATAGGTGGTGAACCCGGAGGCAAGGCTCAGCATCAGGACGATGGGGATGGACCATATTCTCAGCAGGCTGACGAACAGCGTCTGCATGCGATTGATGAAAAGGCCGAGCCCGCCGCTTTCATCGTTTTTGATGTAGTGATTGCCTTTTTTCATTACTGTCGTACTGCATTGTTGTGGGGTCTGCGGTTGTGCAGATTCGTTGAGATCAGGGGCTTGGAAGCGTGAATACCGTTCCGGAATTTTAACCATGCAGTCTATTTGAATTGCAAGGGAAATGCAAACTTCCGGCAATTGTCCCACGGCACTGAAAAAGCCATGAAAATCCGTCAGAAACGGGGGATTTGAGGGTCGTGGGTATCACTTCCATGTACATGCATGGCGCCGAATTCGGCGCAGCGATGCAGCGTCGGGACGGCTTTGCCGGGATTCAGCAGGCCTTTTGCGTCGAAGGCATTTTTCAGCGCATGAAACTGGGCCAGTTCGGGGCCGGAAAACTGCAGGCACATGTGATCGATCTTTTCCACGCCGACGCCGTGTTCGCCGGTGATGGTGCCGCCAGCCGCGATGCTCAGGGCGAGAATGTCACCGCCAAGCTGTTCGGCTCTTTGCATTGCGCCGGGCTGTTCGGCGTCGTACAAAATCAATGGGTGCAGGTTGCCGTCGCCGGCATGGAAGACATTGGCCACGGTCAGGCCATATTGCTTCGATAACGCGGCGATCTCTTTCAGCATGCTGGCCAGGTGTCGGCGAGGGATGGTGCCATCCATGCAATAGTAGTCCGGCGAGATCCTTCCCACGGCAGGAAAGGCCGATTTTCGGCCGGCCCAGAACTGCTGCCGCTCCCGTTCGTCCCGGGCGACCTTGAGTGGTTCTGCGCCAAATTCCTGCAGCAGGCGGCAGGCCTGCGCCAGTTCTTCTTCGACCTGTTCCCTGCCGCCATCCAGTTCACAGAGCAGTATCGCCGCGGCGTCCAGCGGGTAGCCGGCATGCACGAATGCTTCCGCCGCGTGAATGGTGGTCTTGTCCATCATTTCCAGGCCGGCCGGAATCAGTCCGGCGGCGATGATTCCGGCAACCGCTGCGCCGGCCTGTTCGATACTGGCAAAGGCCGCCATGACCACCTGGGTGTGTTCCGGAATGGGCTGCAGTTTCACGGTCGCCTCGACGATGATGCCGAGCATGCCTTCGGATCCTGTGACCAGCGCCAGCAGATCGTATCCCGGGCCATCGAGGCCGCTGCCGCCGATGTCGAGCATTTCGCCATCCATGGTGAGCAGTTTGACCTGCAGCAGGTTGTGCGTGGTCAGGCCGTATTTCAGGCAGTGCACGCCGCCCGAGTTTTCCGCGATATTGCCGCCAATGCTGCAGGCAATCTGCGACGATGGGTCCGGGGCGTAGTACAGGCCGTAAGTCGCCGCGGCTTCGGAAATGGCCAGGTTGCGCACCCCGGGCTGGACCCTGGCGCTGCGGTTGGCCGGGTCGATTTCCAGGATTCGATTGAATTTGGCCAGGCAGAGCAAGATGCCGTTGTCCAGCGGCAGGGCACCGCCGGAAAGGCCGGTGCCTGCCCCCCGGGCGACCACCGGCACGCCCAGCCGGTGGCAAAGCCTGAGAATCGCCTGGATCTGATCGATGCTGTCCGGCAGCAGCACCAGCCACGGCACGCAGCGAAAGGCGGCAAGGCCGTCGCATTCGTAGGGTTTCAGCTCTTCAGTGTCCGACAGGATGGCGCTGTCGGGCAGAAAATCCCGCAGGTCGCGGATCAGGTCCTTTTTCTGCACCTGGTGCAGAATTTTTTCCGATGCGTGGGGGTGAATTGATACCATGAGCGTTTCGGCAATCCAATAGTGACAGCATGCATTGTGTCAAAAGTGAACGAACAATAGAAGACACGATAAAGAAATCCCGCTTCATCGGTATCGTCACCCCCTGCGAGACGGAAGGTCAGGCCTTGCAGAAACTGCGTCAACTGGCAGGCCGGTATGCCGGTGCCAGCCATATCGCCTTCGCCTACCGGATACTCACGGAACGGGGCATCGTCATGCGCATGCACGATGCCGGCGAGCCCAGCGGCACGGCCGGCAAGCCCATCTACCAGCACCTGGAAGGCAAGGACCTGATCAACACAATGGTCGTGGTGGTGCGCTATTTCGGCGGCATCAAGCTGGGCGCCGGCGGCCTGACCCGGGCCTATGGCAACAGCGCGAAAAATGCCATCGCCGCGGCCGAACTGGTCGATCATGTGGTCTACGAAACGCTGCGCCTGACGCTGGACTACAAGCAGCTGCCGGCATTCGAATATCAGCTGCAGAAACTCTCGGGGCGCATCGTCGAACAGGATTTTTCCGAACGCATCGAACTGCTCGTCAGCTTGCCAAGGGAAAACGTCGATGCCCTGCGCAGCTTGCTGTGAAGTGCAGCGGTTGGCAGGCTTTCTGAATTCAACAGCACAGTCGTCCGGGATTGTTTCACAGTAATCGCAAATTTCTTTCAGGACCCAGCATAAAATTCCATGCGCTCTGCTATTGTTGAAACCATGGTCTCCGACTGGACGATAATCTGTCATCAGAAGTCTGGGATCGGGCATGATGCCAGCTTTTTTGATGGTGTTCTGTGTCTTTCGTCCGCAGGGCTGATTGAGCAGGCGCCTGGAAATTTTTTCTGCAGCACGCAAGGCCATGTGAAATGTTGAAATTGAAAAACCATACAGGGCAAATGATGAGGAAAATCGTATCGGGCGGATTGCTGCAGCGTGCTCTCCAGGTGTTGTCTGGATTGCTGTTGAGTGCTTATAGTTGGCAGGCGGTGGCCGAGACACCCCGTCAGTATTATCAGGAACCCGCCTACCGACACCAGGGCAATTATCGCCAGGATTTGGCCAGTCCAGAGGAAGTCTGTGCCATTTATGGTCGCAATTGGGGATGGGTCGGTAATGGCCATTCCTTTCAACTGCTGCAAGAAAAGCCGGGATTATGGAAATGCCAGCGCTATTATCATGGTGCACTGGAACCTACAAATTACGCCTATATCGATGGACAGTGTCAGCTCAATCCAGCGTCCATAAGAACTGGCAGTGACTGGTCCTATCCCTACTGGGATCAGGAAGTCGGTGACTGTTACTGCCGTTCAGGAAAATATTTCGATCCGGCCGTGCAATGGTGCATAGGGAAACCGCCAGTGTAGAGGACGGCAAGTGGCAGTGCACTGTTTCAGGAAAGGAGGAAGGGGGAGCCAGCTGCCATTCCCCGGAAACCGCCAAAGGCAACCCCATTAAAATCACGACGGGCAACAAGTATCAAACGGAAACCGATTATATCGGCGGAGGTATTTTCCCGTTGCGCATTTCCCGCACCTACAACTCGATCAGCGGCGCCTGGCAGTTTTTTTCTGAAATCCGGATTGCCTCCGGTTCGGATGAACTGCATGTGGTTCGACCGGATGGCAAAAAATACCGGTTTACTGCCGACAATACGGGCGGCTGGCGCTCGGATCCGGATGTGACCGGTCAATTGCGGAGCCGCAAAGACGCCAACGGCATGACAACCGGTTGGCGCTACCGCACGCTGGATAATATTACCGAAGACTATGATGCGGGCGGGAAATTGCTGCGAGTGACCCATCGCTCGGGACTATCTCACTGTCAAGTCCCGATAGATCATAGATTTTCTTTTTGAATAATTCCGGTTGTTTTTTGTGCCAATCCTTAAGCGCCTGAATGGGCGTGATGTGCCCGATGTTTTTCTGCGGGACATGGT
>JANEMG010000444.1 GCA_024511045.1 Gammaproteobacteria bacterium
CATAGCGGCCTCCAGAAGTTTGTGTTGATTTCTCTTCTGAGAGGCCGCGCCTTGCTATGTCAACTATTTTTTGAGATTTTTAGTGGTTTTTCTCCTCTGAAACTCTAAACTCTAGGAGATATAGCTGAATCCTTTTTTCAGACCACTGATGATGTCCGGTATGCTGGACAACAGTTTCTGCCGGTCCACCGAACCCGCATCCCGCCCGAGATACTGCGTCAACAGCTTGGCAAGATTGACAGCTTTCTGCCAGTTGGCACCTTCTTCCCCTTCCCTGAGCAAGAGAATGGTCATGAGCTTCTTCCAGGGCTTCTCCAGAATCTCCCGGGCGGCGGCGGGCAAATAGGCCACACCCAGCTCATGTAACACTTCCTCGACGCGCTGCTGCGCCACTTCCAGTTTTTCTTCGCCGGAGACAGCCTGTGTCAGCCGGTCTTCCAGCATTTTCTTGAGTCTGGCGCGCTTCTCCATGAAACGTGCAAAATCTTCACGCACCTCATCGAACAGCGCGATGTCCTCTGTGTATTCGTGAACGATGCGATCGACGGTTTGCTTGACATGGAAGTAAAGACTCTTCTCGCTACGATCACCATCATCACGCCAGCCAACGGATGCTGCAGCGAGGTCGTTCAGCAAACGGCGGGCAGGATGCTGCTGATCATCGACAAAGGTATCGTCGGCGATGGCTGCCTTGAGCACGGGAATCTGCAGCCGGGCTATCAGGGCGCGCATGGCATCCGGCAGGTTGGCATCGTCCAGCACCTGATCGAAAAGCATCATGATCAGGTCGATGGTCTGCTGATCCTGTTCACCAAAACGGTGGGTGGCGTTTCCTTCTTCGTCCAGACACAATGTCTGACTGAGTTGTTGGCGAATACGATCCTGAACGGCATTCCATTCCACATTTTCCAGATCAAGATCCGAAAGTGCGGCACTCTGCATATTGCTCAATGCATCCATGACATTGTTTCTGGGCAGCACAGGAAGATGCTGGTTGCTCGCAGCCCCGGTTCCAGCCGCACCCGGCACGCCCTGGGAAGCCAGCTGGCGGACATATTGCCAAATTTCCTGAAGCGTCGGTATCGGCTCTTCTTCGGCTCCGGAACCTGTGTCTGCAACAGCAGAATCTTCTACCGTACTGGAATCAGCATCACTGGAGCGGCCGGCAGGTGAATGCGCCTGCTGGCGGTTTCTTACCCAGCCCCGGGAACGCTGCTGACTCAATTCCGGCAATACGTCTTTTTCTGCCAGATAGAGATTCATGGCCTCGTAGACATCTCCCAAATTGGAGAGCACCGATTTTTCAAAGCACTTGTACACAACGATGCGGGCCAGCACCTCTTCTGTATCCCATTCATCCAGCACGACCCGGAAAATCTGCGAAAGCGCCGTAGGCCCTGCGGGGTTCTCTTTACCATCGATGGATTCGAGACCCAGCATATGGGCGAAACGCCTGTTCAGCGTGTGCAGTTCACGATGGTAGTTTGAAATCGCTTTGGAGGCCATGGAGGTAACGGCGAGTTCCTCCTCGAGTTCCTCCTTTTCCACCAGGGAGAATTCCTCGTCATCCATGGACGACCTGTCTGCATAAAAGGAAACAGAAGAACGCCCTGCCCAGAAAGAGGTAAAGGTGTTTTCCAGCAGTCTCAGGTAGGATTTTTCCGCTTTCTCCTGAAAGAGACGGAGTCCGCGCATGGCATCGAAGAACAGGGTCTGACGGGCATTGCTGGTGGAATTTTCCGCCAGCCTGTACAGATCATCATCCGCCTGGGCAAACAGGTTGTGAACCAGGGATTCAACCGCCTGCAGCATCATCGTGCGGCATGCATCTGCCTGAACGCTGTATTTTCCCATCGTCGCTTTTGGCGCTAGCCCCCCCAGGGATTTTTCCAGATAAACGATCTTATCGGCATTGGCCATGTGAACTCCGAAACCAGTGGTTTGAACAAAATTACCTTTGATAGTGCATATACATATTAGGGTACATTCGCTGCCAGCCATGGAGAGCGAAGCGAAGGCTGGTAGTCCCCAGTAGCCGCGAGGCCGCACTGTTTTCC
>JANEMG010000445.1 GCA_024511045.1 Gammaproteobacteria bacterium
ACATTCAATGCCTGTTTGTGCAAGTCCTTCAACTTGATCCTAAAACGCTGCGTCTTGAGGCTTTGTAGGGCAACGGATGCAGCAGAAAATAGTGGGTAAAATGAACTCCGAAACTTTAGTTCTGAAAAATTCCTCATGAGCAAATACGTCAAGCTGGAACGTGTCTGAAGAGCGGCTGCTTCGGCAGTACTCGAGGTCAGCGGTCGGTCAGGTTTGATTCGACGGGCGGATTTTGATTGCATTTCCTGCGAATGCCGGAAATTTGCTGCGGACTCAACCGATGACCGGGCGATCAAATTGCTGGGTGCCGATAAATATTTCTTTGCCGCTACAGAAAAACCCAGTGACACTGATTGAGACAAGTCTGAACAATTTCTTTGCTGTCATGGCAGCAGCATGCCGCGGATGGTGAAAAACAGCATGGCTGCCAGCAGACCTGACAGCGGCACGGTGATGATCCAGGCCAAGGCTATCTTGTACAGGTGTGAGCGTTTCACCAGTTCCTTGCGATAGACTTTTTTCAGGCTTTTCCGTTCGGTTTTGGTGATTTGCAGGCGCTTGGCATCGGTCTTCAGCTGTTTCAGCAGCTGTCCCTTGACTTCGATGGATGCCTGCTCGAATTCCAGCAGGAACGCTTCGGTTTTTTCCGGGTCATGTTCGGCATGGTGCGCCTTGATCTCTTCGATCATTTTATCATAGCTGTGCTTCAGGTATTCCCGCAGGAAACCCACGCCAAAGACGCCGCCGACGGCGATATGCGTGGAGCTGACAGGAAGACCCAGCTGGCTGGCGATGATCACGGTAATGGCGGCGGCCATGGCGATGCAGAAGGCGCGCATTTTGTCCAGCTCGGTGATTTCACTGCCCACCGTGCGGATCAGTTTCGGCCCGTACAGCGTCAGGCCGAGGGCGATGCCCAAGGCGCCCACCAGCATCACCCACAGTGGAATGGCCGCCTTGACAGTGATGCCGCCGCTGACGATGGCATCGTTGATCGCGGCCAGCGGGCCGACGGCATTGGCGACATCGTTGGCGCCATGGGCGAAGCTCAACAGCGCCGCGGCGCATATCAGCGGCACGGTGAACAGGCTGTTGACGCTGCTCTTGCTGTTGTCGGCTTGTTCAGCTGACTTGTTGATCAGCGGCCGGACCAGAAAATAAATGCCGATGGCGATTACCAGGCCGATCAAAGAGGCAGTCAGAAATTCCATCTTCCAGATCTTTTTCAGGCCCTTCAGGATCAGATAGGTGGAAAAGGCCCAGGCCATCAGCATGATCAGGGCCGGCACCACCTTTCGCGCCGCATCGATCATATCGTCCCGGTAAGTAATGGTGCGTTTGATCAAATACAGGAAAGCGGCGGCGATCAGTCCGCCGAGTACCGGGGAGATGGCCCAGCTGGCGACGATCTTGCCGAAAACAAGCCAGTTGGCGATGCCCATGCCGCCCGCCGCCAGACCGGCTCCGAGAACCCCGCCGACGATGGAATGGGTCGTGGAGACCGGTGCGCCAAGATAGGTGGCGATATTCAGCCAGATGGCTGCAGCCAGCAGCGCCGCCATCATCAACCAGACGAAAGTGTCGGCATCGTTGATCAGGGACGGATCGATGATGCCTTTCTTGATGGTGCCGACCACATCGCCGCCGGCCACGATGGCGCCGGATGCCTCGAAAATTGCCGCAATGACGATGGCGCCGGTCATGGTCAGAGCCTTGGAGCCAACGGCCGGGCCGACATTGTTGGCGACATCGTTGGCGCCGATATTGATGGCCATGTAGCCGCCGATGACGGCGGCGATGATCAGCAGGGTGGGGGAACCGATAGGGTTGGTCATGACGTTGACGAAAATCATGATGCCGACCATGAACAGCAGGACGCAGCCAATGCGGAACAGTTCTTTTCCTGTTCCCGATGCAGTACTATCAACCTGAGCGATATTTTTCAGTTCCACCGTTTATCCCCGTACATAAATTGAACAAACCCGCGACATTCTAAACCGAAATGTTCAACGGGATTTAATATTTTTTGTCTTGCACCGGCTGCTGGCTGGCTAAGG
>JANEMG010000140.1 GCA_024511045.1 Gammaproteobacteria bacterium
GCGACTTTTCGTATGCCTACTTTGTTTCTCCTCTGCGCTATCGCACCCCGGATAAACAGTGCGGCCCTGGTCGCTACCGAGGACTAACCGCCTTCGCTTCGCTCTCCATGGCGGTCAGCGAATGTGCGGCAGCGCCGGCACCCATTGCAATTCTATATTGGTATTGGCGAGATAGATTTGTTGATTGGTATATTTCAACCCGGGAACGTCAACCGGCATTCCGATACCGGCGGGATGTGGTTTGGCAAAATAATCGACAGCCACTTGAATCGTATCCAGAACGCCATTATTTGCCCCCGCCACAGCACGATACAGCCGCCACCAGCGTGCATGCTTGAGGTTGTCTGACGATGGCTGCTCTATTTCCTGCCCTGACAAAAGCAGCAACGCCACCTGGCGGATACCATGAATGATTTCCTTGTCCCGTTTGCGGATTTTTTGACCTGGACCAGGCTCGAGACTACACTCCGCAATTTTCTTCGCCTGGGTCTTCAGCTTATAACGTGCCGCAGCTATAATGGCGGTGACACGCACTTCCCAATCGACATCCGCCAAAGCGCTGATTACAACGGCTTCGATACCCGCATTGCATTGAGAAAAGTCCTGCAGCAGCCAGCGCAGAATCTGGCGCCGATCGCGGGGATCGGGCGTGGATTCGAACAACTGTACGGCATCGTCCGTATCATTGACTGACTGACCAAGAGTTTCACTGCAAAATATTTTTGCTTCATGGGCTACCTGTGGATCAAGATCATGGCACAAGCGCATGACAGCGTCGACAAAACTGTCTTCACCCAACAGCGAAGCCATACGGATTGCCTGACGACGTCTCAGGGGATCCGTATCCTGGAAAAGCTGTTCAATTTGAGCATTCGACATCAAGCCAATCGAATCGGATAATTCATCCCTTATCTTATCTGGCATACCGCGAACAACGAAATAACCCAGATCGACCGTCAAATCGACAACAAAGTCCAACTCCCCTTGTCCACAGGGCAAATCCCAGACAGAAAAGGATTCGTTATCGTATTCATAGGTGTTGAGGAGTGAGCATCCTGTTTGCAACAACTGCCGTTTGACTTCCTGCCAATCAGAATTCGGCGGCGGAAAAAGTATTTGCTCCTCTGGCATTGCTGTCAGCCTTCAAAACCGATCAACGTCCAGGAATCGATCAGCGGCCAAAATTCCAGGTTCAATTTTGGTGGTCGATCGTGGAACCACAAAAAGGTTTTTCTGTTTCTGTCAGACAGTTCCTGACAGACATATCCACCCATACCGTTGGAAAAAATGGCCAGAGAGCGACTCAAATCCACAGGTACTTCAGGCAACTCATCGAGAATTCCCCACTCTTCCCGGCTCAGCACAAAAATTCTTTGCAGGGACGACAAGCCCATCGATTCGGAAGCGAAGTAATACCAGCCATTGTGCAACTCCCGATAAAATTTCTGCAGCTCTGATGTCGTTTTCGACCACAAAGCATCGATTGCGTGGTTTGGGTTTTCAGCCACCGGCAGTCTTCCTTCGTAATAGAGCATTTCTCCAGATTGGGCACGCACCCCATACAACAGACTCAAACCCCGTGAAGAGTCGATCAGGTCGATGCTTTCCAGGTGTTTTTTGAAATAAGCGATGACCTGCTGAAACTGGAAATAAAACGGCTGCCACAAGTCAATGACTGCTTCGACCCTTGCCTGCTGCTTCATTTCCAGTAATTGCAGCCAGGTCTCGGGCAGCAAAGCCCGGGTGTCCGGAACGAGTTCATCCAATTCCAATACGCTTGGATTCGCCGCATAGTTTTTCAAATAATTGAGCAATTCAGTTTTCGTCATTCCAACTCCTGATTTCAGCTATTGTTCAGGGCAACCAGTTCGTCGATTCGTTCCTGCAAAATCCGCCGCAACCTGGCTTCCTCGCGCATCATTCTTGCTCGGAATTCAGGATCGACCGGCGTGCCGGATGCCTTGTGCTCGGTCCACTCAGCAAAGGATTTCGGTCCTTTCGAGGTATTGGCCGACTCGCTGAGGCCGACAAAATTGCGTTCGTCATTCAATATCGACAGTTTTTGCTCGGTGGTCAGCCGCTCAAACCCCTCCATGCGCGCAATGGTATCCATGGAGACGATGTGATCGGCATGCAATGCACCTTCCACGGTCATGCCGGGCAAGACCGGATCGGGATAGGGTGGCGGCACCAAGGGGTTGCCGTGCTCATCCCTGTTGACCCTGTCACGAATTTCCCTGGAAGGCGTCTTGCCGCGCAGCTCATCGTACAATTCCTGGGAAATGCGCCGTTCACCTGGAAATATTGTATCAATGTTGCTGACCGATTTATTGAATTCGCGCACGTGATCCATGATTTGACGCATTTTTGCCTGCAGATGCGGCGGTAATGTTTGCATATCCATGTCAGCCAGCATTCGGGTAATATCCTCGATAGCCGGCCGCACCCGGACACCCAGGTCGGGATCACCGATGCTGCGCGTCGTCAAGATATCCAGGGTTCTGGCAATTGCGCCAAGCTCCCGGTCCGCCTCGGTGGCACCGATGACATCCAGCAGATCTGCAACGGATCTTTTCCCGGCCATGGCAGGATGATCAGCCGCAGGACCAGCCATGGCCTCATCGATGATGCTGGCGATATCGGGATCAAATCTGGAGCTGTCCAGACGTGCCGCGATATCCCTGACACTTCTGGCGTTTTTACTCTCTGTATAATTCCTGACTGTGGTCAAAAAATCATCGACAGTCTGAAAATATTTACCCGTCAGATGCGTTTCAACGGCACCTTGCATAAACCCTGGCAGCAAGTCCCGGTATTGAGGATAATCATTTGCCAGACGCTCGACAGCATCGATCATTCGTGCAGTGCCTTCGACAAAATCAGCGCGGTTCTCAGGACTCATCGGACTGCGCCCATTTCCACCATTCAAACGCTCGGCAATGGCTCTCAGAACAGCAGGATCGTCTGTCAACTCCGTCAATCGATGGATTCCATCCAGCAGTCGTACCCGATCAGGAACGCCCGCAGCCGATTGCAGCAGGGAAACGCTGACATCTCTTGGCAGTTTTGCATCCAGCAACCGATTGGCCGATGCCACAAAATCCTCGACCCGGCCTTTGCTGGCGCCGGTATCCACCATGTAGCCGATATCCCGAATGATCTGTTGACTGTCCACTGCACCCAAAGCTTCGACAATGCGTCGTGTATTTTGCAAAAACCCTGCCTTATCATCGGCATTCAAGGCCTTGTTCATCAACCGCGGCACCAGCGTATCGTTAATTTCATCCGCCACCGCACGCAGTGACCGCCAGGTATCGAGCAGGGAATTCAAGGCATCCGTAACCTGCCGGGGCGATGCATGGCCGGCAGTCACCTCGTTGACCAAATCGAAATAATGCAGAAACTGCTTCTGTTCCTCATATTCCAGCCCCGACAGTATGGAACGAGCCTGAGGATCATCTATCTGCTCCAGCCTATTGTCGATTTGCCGTTTACTGAGATCCTCAGCCGCCACATAACCAATGCCCGGTTCCGTTTCCACAGCATCGACGAAACGCGCGTGGCTCTCCATTTGCGCCTGCAAATGTTCGACTTCCATCATCAGGCGCACCTGCTCTTCCGGCGTCACTGCATTGCGCAGCGCATTGGCCCTTTCACTGATAATAGCCGGCAGTTTTTCCATTTCCAGGCGCGCTTCGAAGGCGCGCGTACCGGGCGGTGGCGAGGGATTCAACCTGGCCCAGCGGCGCATACGCTCGATCAATCTGCGTATCCGCCCACTGATGCCCTGCAGGCGGCGCATGCTGCGCACCGTATTGGCGTGCATCTGTATGTCCACAGCGCGTGCTCCCGGACCAACTTCCATCCAGACACCGACGATAATGCCATTGTGGCTCTCGTAGTGCACCTGCACACTGCGTGCCGGCAAATCCGGATTGACCTCGACGTTGACGCGGCCACGCAGATCGGTTGGCAATGCGGCTGCCGGGTCTTTAACCCGTCCTCTCGTTCCTGGCGCCGTAATTTCAGCGAGATGTGCCGCCTGCTGCCTTACACTTGCAGGCTCTGCCCCCTGGCGAACCACCAGATGCACCTGACCATCTCGCACCACGACGGCGGAATCGCCGCTGAACTTGCCAGTGATGCGGGTGAATTCCGCATCACTGAGCACGGATAACGGAACTTCGGCCAGATCCCCACGCCGTCCTTCCGGCGCAGCCATCGCGATTTCCTCCGCATACTGCTGCCGTTCCCGACGCTGTTGATCGATCTTTCGAATCTGTTCACCCGCCTCGCGGCCAGCTTCGACATCGAAGTCCTGCTCTGGCCGGCCTCGATGCATTTCCTCGAATTCTGCGCGTCGCGCCTGTGCTTCGCTTTGCAGACGGGCATTGAAATCCGCTTCGGTCCTGCCAGGATTGGCAGCCAGAAAATCATCCAGATGGCGCTGCCTTTCACGCTGCAAGGCAAGATCGAAATCGGCCTGCGTTCGCGGTGTACCGTCGGGGTGCCGGCCACCCAGATAACTTTCCAGGGCAGCCCGATACTGGGTATCGTTGGTGGGCAGAAGATCCGGAGTCGAAAAATGCAGATCGCTGCCCAGACGTGGTCCTCGTATGAATCTACGAGCACCGGCCAACAGATGTCCGGCGCCGGCCATCCCGCCGCTCATGGCCAACCCCATTCCCACCCCCATGCCAACCTGGGTGCCGATACTGGCCAGGGCGTTGCCGAATTGAAATCCACCCTGCCAGTTGCGATCATCGATCACCGTGGCGACAACAGCCGTGGGGAATGCACCAACGGCATTTTCCACGGATTCGGCAATGGCATGGGCGGCCAACTTCTTGTACCAGGGTCCCCGAGCCATGCTCTGCAATAGACGGGATGCCTGGACACGTTGAGCGAGTGGACCGATGCTGCCCATCCTGGCCAACATGCCAGCCAGACGCCGTTGTATGGATTGCAATGCACCACGCACACCGGTCCGCACACCACTGCCCCCGGCAGCACGGGCTATCTGACTGATGCCCAGCAGACGATTACCGATGCCAGCGGTGGCTGCGGCGACGATTGCATCGACCACTCCCAGAACGACGTCGGTCATGAATTCTTCCTGGCCATACTGGTTGCCCATCAAGAGCATCCGGGTACCGATGCTGGTCATCGTCGCCGCCAGGGAAGCGATCAGAGCGACTGCAAGAGGTCCGGCCGCGCCACCTGTGACCGCTGTGATCAATGCACCAACGGCAATGGCAACCACCATGCTGGCGGTATTGGCGATGGCGTCGGTAATGGCGGAAACACGTGCCCGATGTTGCTGAACGGCGGCCTGCACCGCTTCCTGATTGAAGGCGAATTCATCCAGAATTCGGTCTCGCGCTCTGCGTTCCGCATCGGTAGCAACCGGCCGGCGCAGACGCCTGGCATTTTCCTCCATCTGCTGCAGGCGAAATTCCATAATGGCGCGTTCAGGAGCGGCGATTTGTTCTCCAAACCAGTTGTCTGGCTGCTCCAGGCTGACGCGCAAACGCTCGGCGCGCAGTGCGGCTTCCACCGTCATCGGACGGCCCAGCAGGGACACCTGCATGTCCATGGCGTCTTTGCCGCTCAGTTCACTCAGGGCGCGGTCGCGCAGTGTCTCTCCAGGATGCTCCCGGCGCCAGCGCGCGTCCATTTCCGCCAGTTCCTGCGGTGTCGCGCCTGCGACGGCCTGGCGGAGCGCTTCCTCGCGCGTACCACCGCCGCGCACGGCATAATCGAAGCGTTGGTAACGGTCCAGGTAGCCACCCTGCTGCAGGGCAGTCAGTGCATGCTCTTCGCTGACACCACTGGTGGAGACCCTGACTGCCTGCTGCAGGGTTTCACCTCTGGTATTGCCGTATTCTTCGGCAAAAACAGTTTCCATGTGCTGCATATCGCGCTGGGCACGTCGGCGCGCTTCGCTTTCCAGTTGGCGCCCCATTGCCACTTGCAGTTCCTGCTGGCGGGCGAAACGCTGTTCCCCGGTCATGTAGACGCCGTGTTCCTCGAAATAGTCCTGGTCCTCCCGACTGAGGCGGGTATCGATTTCCTGCCGCAGTTGCGGCCCCAGATCCCGACGAACGGCTTCCAGCGCTCTTGTGTAACGACGTTCCAGCGTTTCGATAATGACGTCGTCGCTGGCATAGACGACACTGTCGTAACGTTCAATCGCGATCCGTGCAGCATCGGCGCGGATTTCATCATTGTCCAGCGTGGCAACCAGCAGATCGCGATTGGGTCCCTCGGCGAAACGCTCGTTGACCGCTTCCCGCAGGTTGCCATGGGCAAAAAAGTTCTGATTGTAGGCGGCTTCGACACGTCCAAGCCTGCGGCTCAGTTCCGCCTGGAATTGCGCATCGGTCCATTGATTGGCAGTCGCCTGCTGGGCGACTTCCCGACGAATCCTGTCGGTGACGGCAGTGAATTCATCGCGGCTGCCTTCTTCAAAGGAAGTCCCGTAGGCCAGATTGAACGCATAGCCCCAGGAAAAGCCATGCAGGCTTTGGTCGAGAGCGATGGCATCGGCCAATTCCGTCGCTGACCGCCATGGAGAGCGAAGCGAAGGCGGTTAGTCCCCGGTAGCGACCAGGGCCGCACTGTTTATCCGGCGTGCGATAGCGCAGA
>JANEMG010000446.1 GCA_024511045.1 Gammaproteobacteria bacterium
GAATGGATCCACCATAGAAATACGTAATTATTGAGAATCATTCGCATCCACAGGGTGCGCAGCATTCAACCAGCCAAAATCAATTTTTAGTTTTGCATATGGCTCCTGTATATGCACAATTTTAACTTTACTAAAATACAAACGTTACTACTGTCGGCCCCCTATGGGTGATCTGTTCCGGAAGACGCCGTGAATACGTCCCTGCAGGCTTGGCTTTGGCGTCCCTGCCAAAGACACTTCCTCCACAGACCACCTACAGGGGGCTTCTTCCGGTAGGGGTCCGTAGTTACATACAAACGCCATTTACCTGCGGATTCAATCAGGAAATCGCGGCTGAAGCCGCACCTGCATCCGTTGCTTCGTTTGGCGTGATTATTATCGTTGCGTAGGAGCGGCTTCAGCCGCGACTTCATTTATATATTCTCAGCAATTCATTACGTCTTCGATCAAAGACAGCCACTGGCCCTTGATGCGCTGTTCGGAAAAGCGCTCCAAGACCTGGGGGGCATTACCGGCCAACTGCCGGCGTCGGTCGCTGTCACCCATCAGGGCCTGCATCGCTTCCTGCAGCGCCTGAACATTCCCGGCTTCGATCAGCAATCCATCCCGGCCATCAGTGATGATCTCCCTGGGCCCGCTCGGACAATCGAAACTGATCACCGGCAAGCCGCAGGCCATGGCTTCCAGAAGGGCATTGGGGAAGCCTTCGTACCTGGAACTGAGCACGAACAAGTCCGCTGCCTGCAAAACCGTATCGGGCTGTTCCATATTCCCCGGCAGGTGGGCGCGCTGTTGCAATCGCTGTTGCGCCGCCAGTTTTTCAAGCGCCGGCCGAAGCGGTCCCTCACCCAGGATGATCAGATTCCACTCCGGAAAACGGTCCGCGATCCCGGCAAAAGCCTGGATCAGCAGATCGAAGCCTTTTTGATCGGCCAGGCGACCCATGGTGATGACATTATACCGGTTGAAGCAGGGCAGGGCTTGTTTCTGACTATCAGGCGCCAAGACTGCATTGGCGATGGCTGTACTGTTCCATCGCGGATACATTTTACCGGCCCAGGTCAGGTTTGCCTGAGCGACAAAAACCACTTTCCTGGCCGATGGATAGTAGAGCCTGCGCAGAAGATCCCAGCGCCAGCCAATCGGATGCAGGCCTGGATCGATGCGTTCGGATACGATCGCCGGAATTTCGGTCCCGCGCAATGCCGCCAGCACGGAGATATTGGTGGTATCGATAAAACTGATCACCAGATCCGGCTTCGTTGCCAGTAACGATCGGCGCAGTGCCTGCTTGCGCCGCTTCTGGCAGGCAAAATCGAACCAGCGGCAGCTGAGGAATGCGTCACCGCCGGCTACAACTCGCTTTACCATCGGGGAAGGGTGGTAAAAATCGGCCACATCGGGGTCCAGAGTCAGCACGGTAACCCTGTGCCCTCCCTCCGCCAGCCATTCCGCCAGCCGCAGCAAATTTCTTTCCGCTCCACCCGATCCGAGATGGGAGGTAATGCATGTGATATTAAGGGATTTCAATTATCTTTTGAATCTGATCTATTCGTGACATACAGCTACAAAGGTTCATGGCAAATAATAATGAAATGCTATGATATCATTTCATTACATTTCATTGAGTAAGAATGATGATAGAACTGCATCCACAATATATCGTTGATGACAAACTGAACAAAAAGTCAGCCCTTATTCCCTATGACGAATGGGAACTCATAATGGAAGCCATGGAAGAGCTTGAAGATATTGATGCCTATGACAAGGCAAAAGCATTGGATGAAGAAACACTCCCTTTTGAACAGGCAGTTGCCGAAATCCAGGACAATGATTTCAAGTGAACTACACGATAACAATCAAACGCAATGCACAAAAAGCTCTCGCTCAGATCGGCCAACCTTATCGGACAAACATCATTGAAAATATACGTAGAGCCATATGCAAAACTAAAAATTGATTTTGGCTGGTTGAATGCTGCGCACCCTGTGGATGCGAATGATTCTCAATAATTACGTATTTCTATGGTGGATCCATTCTCCCGTCCAATA
>JANEMG010000447.1 GCA_024511045.1 Gammaproteobacteria bacterium
TGATGTATTCTATGCCGGTTGCTGTGGACAGCCTCCGTTTGATTTGGTTTTGTGTGTTCATGCCGTGAAGCATGCAGCAAACGGTACATTTTGTCCAGATGTTTTTTATGGGTAAAGGGCGGAACTAGTCCCCGTCTGCTACTTTCTCGCCTGGTAGGTCGTATAGCCGAAGAACCCGGCTACCGCCAGTCCCAGCAGCATGATCATGGTCATGGGGTTGAGCGCATCCGTGGATTGATTGGTGTCCGGATACTGGAATTTGGTCAGGGCGCCAAGGGTCGGGTCGTTGATGTCCAGGGTAATGGTCTTGGCCGCCAGGTTGGTGAACTGCACCTCACCGCCGTCGAAGGGTTTGTTGTTCCGGTTGTCACTGTCCAGTAGATTGGGAAACAATGGTGTCGGACTGAACTGGCCCGGACCCAGGGCGCTGGCGATTTCCTGTTCCAGCTGCGCAGTGGTCTTGTTGTCGGTCTTGATGACGACAGGCTTGCCGCCGTCCAGGCTGATTTCTATGCTGCCCTGGTGACCGGCATTTTTCGCTGGATCGTAGATGGTGAAGCCTTCGATGTAATCGACATCGGCGGTCAGAACCAGATCGATCGCCACCTTGACGCCGGTGGAAGCGAAGGTTTTGTCCATCTGGTCGAAGCTCATTTTCTGGTTGGAATAGTCCCTGATGGTGACCGAGGTAAAAGAGAATCCGGCCTTGTTGGCGAGGCTCATTTCCGGTTTTCCCTGTACGTATTCGGCAAGCACTCCACGCCAGCTGGGATATTGCTGTTCCATGCCGTCATTGAGCGAGGTGACCATTTTTTTTGCGATATCGATATCGGAAGTCGCCTTGGGGCGGTCCGGGCCCTTGATGAAAAAGATGCCGGTGGCGCGGGATGTCACGCCTTCATCGATACGCCATTCGACGGTATAGGAAAACAGCGAATCCCCGTTGCGCTTCGGTTCGCCGGTGATGACCCGTAGCTTGTCCTGACCGGCAGGCGTCGTGACCGCAAACGCCGACGGATTGCTGCCAAAGATGAACAGCGCGGCGAATGCAAGAACCGCAGAAAATCTGTAGTGATATTTTTTCAAGACCCCCCCCCTTATTGATAACGACTCTGCTACCCGGCCATCCTAACACGTTCGCTGTTTGTCAGGCAAAGCCGCGTTTTTGACCATGCATCCATTCAGGATGTTGTCAGTGGGTTTCCACAACGACTGCATCGCAGCCTGAAAATGTACAGTTTGCAAAATCAAAAATCCATAGTATTCAGCTTGGTAATTGTGTTACAACGTAACTACTCACCCATAGGGGGGCGAGTAGTTACGTTACAACAAGAATTGTCATTGCCATTTCGGCCAGCGACAGAAATCTTGAACGCTGCACCGATGCGGTGGGCACTCTTGTCTTTGGCATGGCAAAACACAGTACCTGCTGGAACGACGCACCGCTGTCATTGCATACCGCGCCTTCACAGCCGCATCAAGAAACAGTATTTGAGGAGGAAAGGCATGAACGAGAAAACCAGTGAATCTGCAAGCGCCCTGGAGAGCATCCGTGAGGCGCAATCGCTGTACAAAAAAGACCGCAAGCGGGGATGGTCGGAATTGAACAGGATTTTTCGCGCCGGCAAGCCGCCGGAACCGCCCTTGGAAGGTCCCTGCAAGGGCGAGTTGATCGCCGTGAAAATGGCGCCTGGCGTCACTCAACTGGTGGAGTTTTTGACTTCCTTCTGGATGCCCTGGCTGGGCAAGCGGATGTTCCCCGATGAGGCCAGAGGGGACAACATTTTCGGCAAGAAATCCCGATGGATCATGCGTATCCTGTATCCATTCTACCGAAAAATGACCGATATCGATGCCGAGACATTCAGTGCCTTCGTTTTCAAGACGCGTGTCGACACCGGCATCGAGGATACCGACCTGAAGGTATTCAAGATCGATTACGATTCGCCTGACAATCCGAAACTGAGTATTCGTCCCATTGTCGATGAACTGCTGCAGGTAGACGATGGCGTCTATCTGGGCAAAGTGCACTTCAAGTGGTTCGGATC